>USCW01000168.1 GCA_900553315.1 uncultured Eubacteriales bacterium | reverse complement strand
TCTCTGAGAGAAGCGCCTCTCCCCCAGACCCCCACTCCCGAAGAGCGGCTGGGAATCAGCTCGACTCTTCCTCCGGAGATTCGCGTCCATGTGAGGTGGGCGCGTTCTTTTGTTTTTGGGTTGAGGTCACGGCGGCTGACAGAGCCGCTGCGACCTTGCGGTGCGGAGGAACATGCGATAGTGCTGGTGATGTTGGGGTTGACGAGGTGGGAAAAATACTCTATGCTGAAGATGTTCATTTGGTATCATCTATCAGGTAAGGAGTGTTGCTCATGTCCGAAAGCAAAAAGACGCTGTGGCAAGTGCTGAAATTCGCGCTGTTCTCCGCCTCGGCGGGACTCATCCAAGTCGCGTCCTTTACGTTGTTCAATGAGGTTTTTCATTGGAGCTACTGGGCCGCGTATCTGCCCTCACTGGTGCTGAGCGTGCTGTGGAACTTCACCTTCAACCGCCGCTACACGTTCCGCAGCGACGCGAACATTCCGCGAGCCATGGCGCTGGTGTTTCTGTTCTACGTGGTGTTCACGCCCCTGAGTACCCTTGGCGGCAACGCGCTGACCGATGCGGGCTGGAACGAGTATCTGGTGCTGGCGCTGACGATGCTGCTCAATTTTGTGACGGAGTATCTGTATCAGCGGCTGGTGGTGTATCGCAGGCAGATCGATACGAATGACCTTGCGAAGAAGGCGAAAGCGTAAGGCAATACTGCACAAATGAGTTGGTGCGGAGGCGAATGAATTTTTCGTCAGATGCAATGGCAGATTTTGAAGGTTTACTGGAGGTAAATCGAAAAATCTGCAAGCAGCAGATGGCGGAAAAGGCATCGCCTACGCTGCCAACGAATTGTGCGGTATTGCCGTAAGGCATGACGGAGGATAATCTCCGCTAATCTGCTTTCATTCCTCAAACGAAAAGAACTGCGGACGACCTTATGAACAGCACCCCATTTGTTAGACAAGTATTTTATCATACTTGTCTAACAAATGGGGTGCTGTTCAGTTAGCCGCGTCTTTTTATGCCTTTTCAGCGTCCTCCTGTTTGTCCTCGGCGCGCTCCGCGTCGGTCTTTTTGGTGCTCAGCGGGCCAAGCCGATAAGTAAGCATGTAGTTTGAATTGGGATAGGCCTGATAAAACTTGCGCTTCAGCCGCTCCATGACAGCCTTGCCGCTGTCGTAATCCACCGTGGGCAGCAGCAGCGCATATTGGGTGGGACTGAACTGCGTAATCGTGTCGCCCTTGCGCAGATTGGCAGTCAGCACCTTCAGCAAGCCCTTCATCACGTCGTTCAGCTTCAACGGATTCAGCGGTTTGCTGTCCATGCTGGAAACCATCAGCAGCGCGATAAACATGCTGGAACCCAAACGCTCCAAATTGCGCATTTGCAGGTTGTAGATTTCCTTGAACACGGCATACTCGCACACAAACGCGCCAGACACCTCGCCGTACTCCTGCAATTCCTCGCGGATCGCATCGATGTTCATCTCCAGCGTATCGCCCGCCTGCATGATCTGCTTATAAAATTCCTGAATGCCCTCCGGCGGCTGCACACCCAGATAGCGGAAATGCAGATTGGTCACGTGCTTATACTGCATGAGCGCTTCATGATTGCGGCAGGTTTTGACCAGCGCGTTCATCAGCTGCAAATGCAGCGTCTCGTCAAAAGCGTCCACGTCCAGCGCTGCGCGGCACACGTCAATGATCTCGTTATACCGCTCCGCCGCTTTCAGCAGCGTCAAATACTGATAGACCAGCTTCAAAAAAGAAGCGTGCAGCGTAGCCGAACGGCTGAGCGCCCACTCCTCCTCGCTGCCCTGAAGCAGATTGCCGCCGTACAGGCTGAGGGCACGCTGGTAGTCCCGCTGACTTTCCTCCGTCAGTTCGGTGCAGGTGCTCAGGCGCTTTTCCAGCTCCTCGAACTCATACAGGTCAATGCTGACCCCCGGCTGCGTCACCCAGCGGTACGAGCCGCGCTCGGTGACGATGCACGCCGCCAGCGCGGGACTGACCTGCGCCAGAATCACGCGCAGACGGCTGACCAGCGTTTTCAAGGCGCTTTCAGGGTTGCTGCTGCCCTCGCCGCTCCACAGGGTTTCAATCAGCCGATACACCGGAACATTTTCGCCGTGCTGCAGAGCCAAAAACTGCAGCAGCATCATACCCTTGCGGGACTTGCCCACCAGCGCGTCCATGCTGTCCGCGCCGCGATAAATATGAAAGCTTCCCAGCAGGTTGATACGGACCGTTTCGCGCATGTGACTTCCTCTTTTCTTCTTCAAAGCAGTTACAAAGATGTGTACATGTAACCGAAGTTCATTATAGCATACCCGTCAGCTTTTGCAAGCCCTTCGACAAAAGGCAAGGCGATTCATCTGTTTCCAAAGGGCGTTTTGACCTGTCCGTGCCGTCGGTTTTCCATGCTTGCTTCTCTGCTGTCATGTATGGTATCATTTCTAGGGTAATATCGCACAAATGAGTTGGTGCGATGGCGAATGCATTTTTTGTCAGATGCGATTGCAGAAATCGAAGGTTTACTGGAGGTAAATCGAGATTTCTGCAAGAAGCAGATGGCAGAAAAGGCATCGCCAGCGCTGCCGACGAATTGTGCGGTAGTGCCCTATATTCCATGTGAAAAAGGAGCTGTTTTCATGAAGCTGGCGGAAGCGTTACAGGAACGTGCCGATTTGAATCGGCGCATTGCGCAGCTGCGTTCACGGCTGCTCAGCAACGCGCAGGTGCAGGAGGGGGAAACGCCCAGCGAAGATCCGCAGGAGCTGCTGACGGAGCTGGACAGCTGCATCATGCGTTTATCCTCCCTGATGACGCGTATCAATCTATGCAACAGTCAGACAGTGATGGGCGGGCAGACCTTAACGGCGCTGATTGCGAAAAAAGACTGTCTGCGTTTACAGCTGGAGGCGTACCGCGCGCTCGCGGCCGAGGCCAGCGATCTTGCGCCGCGTGCCTCCCGCACGGAGATCAAGCTGTACAGCACGGTAGACGTCAAGGCGCTGCAAAAGCAAGCGGACGCAATGGCGGCGGAGCTGCGCCAGCTGGACAATCAATTACAGGCGACCAACTGGACAGTGGACCTATAACAAAGCGGGTTCCTCGATGGTAATCTGCGGGGCGAATGTGATCTCGGCGACGGAGAATGCAGCCGCTGCATTAGCTGAAGGGCAGGCTTCTTTTCTTTATTATCGTGCAGGCCCCGATCGCGCATGAACGCACGCCTCACGGCGCACATTGCACAACCCAGCATTGACCGCAGACGAGGGTGGGAACGGGGTTTCGCGGTTCCTGCGAACCAGCGGCGCAGCTTGCAATCCGCTGGTGGAATATGGTACACTATCCATGCTGCGGAGTTTCCGCGGGAAAGGATGTTTCACAGGCACATGGGAGAGAAAAAAGGACTTTTCGCCCGGTTGTTTTCGGGCCTTAGCAAGACACGCGGCAATCTGACCGAGAAGGTTGACGAGATTGCGCGGGACGATCGCAAAATTGACGAGGATTTCTACGAAGAATTAGAGGATGCGCTGTTATTAGCGGACTGCGGCGTGAAGGCGACGACGGTCATCATGGATGAGCTGCGGGAGCGTGTGAAGCTGCAGAGCATGAAGTATGCTTCACAGGCACGGGAAGCCTTAATGGACATCATTACAGAGCAGATGGACATTCCGCGTCCGCCGCTGAAGTGGCCCATGGTGATGCTGATGGTGGGTGTGAACGGCGTTGGCAAGACGACGACCATTGGCAAGCTGGCGCTTCGGTTCCAGTCCATTGGGCGGAAGGTGATGCTTTGCGCGGCCGACACGTTCCGTGCGGCGGCGGCGGATCAGCTGACGATCTGGGCAGAGCGCGCGCGTGTGCCGATCGTGAAGCACGCGGAGGGTGCGGACCCTGCGGCGGTTGTTTTTGACGCGGTGAAAGCGGCGAAGGCGCAGGAGGCCGATCTGCTGATTGTGGACACGGCGGGGCGCTTGCACAACAAGAAGAACCTGATGGACGAGCTTGCGAAGATGCGCAAGGTGATCGACCGTGAATTCCCCGAAGCGGACGTGCGCTGCATTCTGGTATTGGATGCAACGACAGGTCAGAACGGTTTAGCGCAAGCGCGGACGTTCAAGGAATTTGCGGAGATCAACGGCATTATTCTCACGAAACTGGACGGCACGGCAAAGGGCGGCATTGCGCTCTCCATTCGTCAGGAATTGAACGTGCCCGTTTGGTACATTGGCGTCGGCGAAGGCATTGACGATCTCCAGCCCTTCGACGCCAAATCCTTCACAAAGGCGTTATTTGGGAAGAACGAGGAGGAGTGACGCCGGGGGAGGCGGCTTCTCTGAGAGAAGCCCCTCCCCCGGACCCCCTCCCGAAGAGCGGCTGGCGTTTGGCGGAGGTGGCTCTGCGAAGTTGGTTCCGCCTGTGAGTACGGTCGGTCTCCGGTAAACTTGGTTGTGGTCACGGCGGCTGACAGAGCCGCCGCGACCGTGCAATGGAAGGAGTACTCCGGGGGAGGCGGCTTCTCTGCGAGAAGCCCC
>USCW01000167.1 GCA_900553315.1 uncultured Eubacteriales bacterium | reverse complement strand
GGGCAGCGCCGCAAGGGCGCGGCGGCTCTGTCAGCCGCCGTGACCACAACCACCTTGCAAGGGATCGCGCTCACCAACAGGCGGAACCAAGTCAGCAGAAGCAGCCCTCCAAACGCCAGCCGCTCTTCGGGAGAGAGGGTCTGGGGGAGAGGCGCTTCTCTCAGAGAAGCGGCCTCTCCCCCAGAGTCTCCGCCTTCTCCCCTCACATCTTCGCCCCTGCGTTGGCGCTGATGCGCTCGCGCTCGGGACCGGCGAGGTTGCAGAGGCGGGCGTTAAGGTGAGCGTCGGTTAAGAGAAGATGAACCAGATCGGGATTGTAGCGCGTGCCGGAACCGGCGGCGAATTCCTCTAGGACGGCGGAAACCTTCTTTGCACGCTGATAGTTGCGGCCCAGATTGTCCGTTGCGGCGTCTAAGCAGTCGCTCAGGGTGATGAGATCAATCATGATCTTGTCCGGCGAGGCGCAATTGTCAAAGTCCGCGGGATAACCACCCTTGCCGTTGTAAAAGCGATGATGTCCGCGCACAATGTCCGAGAACTGCGCCAGCTCGTGGTCTACCTCCAGCAAATCTACACCCATGTCCGGGTGCATATGGATCAGCGAAAACTCCTCGTCAAACAGCGGTCGGAACTGCGTGTCCACCATATCCAGAATCTTTGTCTTGCCAATGTCGTGCAGCAGGCTTGCGTTGCGCACAAACCGCATCAGCTGTGTGCGCTTGGAACGCGCTTCCTCCGCGCTGGCAATGCCGTGGAAGCCAATCAGCAGATCGGGGCGGCTGCGTAATACGCTGTCCAAGATCACCATGGCAAAATGCGCTACCATCTGCGAATGCAGATAGGTCGAAAGATGCCGACGAATGACCATGCGGTAAATGAAGCGAATCTTGTCCTCTAAGGTGTCCATGTACGCATAGATCGGCGGAAGGAACGCCAGTACGGTCAGCGCATTGTTGATAGAATACGCATGGCTGGATGTGCGGTCGTAGTCACGGATGAACTGCTCCAGCAAATCCATGTATTGGTGCGCAAGCGCCCGCTGCTCCTCAAAGGGAAGCTTCCCCTCCGGCAGCAGCGAAATCAAGTCCTGCAGCCCCGTCGCCCAGAAGGAAATAATGTCGTCCTGCTTCGAGTCGAGCAGCTGCTGTTTTTCCATCATGTACTTGTACAGCCGCTCGCGGGCTTCGTCCGCCGTGCTGCGCTTGAGCGCATAGTCCATTTCAATGTGCGTGATAACCATGTCCGGGTCGCAGTCCAGCAGATTGCCCGCTTCCTGCAGCGCTTGCTGATAAGCCTCCTCGTTCATGTCGATCATCTGCTGCACAAACTCCGGCGAGGCTTGCTTGTTGTTGTTCAGATAGATGCCGTAAGCGTCTGTGGAAAAGCGCTCAATGGTCAAATCCATCAGGCTGGTTGCGTGCTGTACCGATTCGACAAAGGGCGCGTATTTCGGGCCGTTGCGCAGGGACTTCAGGCGAAGCCAGTATTCCTTCGCATCGTCCATGGTGATGTTGCATAGGGCGCTTTCTGTAACCAGCATGTTGATGTATGCCACCGCCATGCGCCGATAGACCATGGGACAATCCTGCCCCAGCATCGTCTCGCCCAGCGAGATCATCTTGGCATAGTACTCCACCGAGCGTTTGCCGTATCCCTCATGTACCACGCGGGATAGTTCTATGTTTGAATAGGAAAGACAGGTATATACATCGATCTGCTGCTCCGTGGTACCTTTCGTGAGAAAATGGGGCAGCAGTTTCTTGGCTAACTCATAAATGAGAAAAAGATCGTGATCGGTTAGCGCATAAAATTTCATCAGCTGTTCCAGCAGCAGATCATATTGCGCGTCGGTCAGCGTTTCGCCGGTTCCGGCTTCCGCATTGTTCAGCGGCGTGAATAATTGAGCAATATCCCGGGCGTTGACGGTATACATATCTGATACCTTGGCGGCGGCGTGATGGATGGCCTGCTGCCAAATCTCCCGGCTGGAAGCATGCAGCAGGTTCTCGGTCATTCGATTGTAAAGGGCGATGCGCGACGCGTATTGGTCAAAGAAATCACGTATACTTTGATCCTGCATTTTGCTCCGCCTTTCTTGCGTGTCCTCTGCGAAAAGCTGTTTTCAAATCAAAAACAACAACAAATTATAGTATACGGCACCAACGGATATATTTCAATCGTTTTTTATATTTTTCCACGGGAAAAAGGATAAAAACACATTTGCAAGCATAAATATAATGATGAATTGTAACTTTTACGTAACAATATGCCGACGGAGAATTCTTATCCTCTCCTCATGGAATTCTTATCTGCGCGGCTTTTCAGCCCTGCGCGGATGTGCTATAATGTGGAAGAAGCAGACTGAATGCGGCGTTTGAGCGGCATTTGCAGGCGTTCAGCCAATAGCCGTGGCGCAAGCGCGGCGGCAGGCGTATACTGCATTACGCTGGAAACGGCAGAAAGCGGGAGTTGAAAAAGCATCGTGGCAAAGAAAAAGCAGGACAAAAAGCAGGAAAAGGGGCGCAGAGCGGGCTGGATCGCCTTTGGTGCGACGGCGCTGTTGTATGCGGCGATTTTCCCTCTGTACCGTATCGGGGATTTTATTCTGGCGGCGGCACTGTCCTTTTTGGTAGGAAAGGTCGTCTCCATCATGGGCTCCGGGCTGGATCTGACCACCCATAATAAGGAGGACGCGGCGAAGAAGGCGCAGGAGGTGGAGGAGCTTCCGCTTTCCGGCGACGATGCGGCGGACGCGATGATCTCCCGTGGACAGGAGATGCTCCACCAAATTCGGGAGGAGAACGACGCGATCCCCGATCAGGTGCTTTCTGGACAAATGGATGAGCTGGAGCAGCTGTGCGTGCAGATCTTCAAGACGGTGGCAGAGAAGCCGGCGAAGGCTCCGCAGATTCGCAAGTTTATGGATTACTATCTGCCCACGACGCTGAAGATGCTGGCCAGCTACCGCACCATGAGCAACCGGGGCGTATCGGTCAACGACATGACCGAGGCGCGTTCTACGGTGATTCGCGGCATGGGCATGGTGCTGACGGCGTGCCAGAAGCAGCTGGATAATCTCTATAAGGATGATATTCTGGATGTTTCGACGGATATTGACGTATTGGAGCAGATGCTGAAGCGGGACGGCTTCACCGAGGGTGAACTGGGTCAGCTTCAGCAGAGCGCCACGGCGGCTGCCGCGCAGATGCAGAAGACAAACCCGCCCCAGCTGGATGTGCCCAAGCAGGACGATTTTGTGTCCTTTTACGATCGGAACAACCAGCATACGAACGGCTGACAAGCTCATAGAGGAGGATATTGAACGATGACGGAATCCAATCAGGCCCCCCTGCTGTCCCTGACCCCCGAGGCTCCCGACAAGGAGCTGGACGAGGTGGTTGCGTCCATTCAGGAAAAGCCCGCCGCCCCTGCGGCGCAGACTGCGCCCAAGCTGGATTCCAGCCAGCTGACCCCTGCGGAGCGCAAAGCAATCGACGATTTTGAGAAGCAGATCGACGTAAGCAATCCGGATCACATTCTGTTGTTCGGCGCGGACGCGCAGAAGAAGATCGCGGATTTCTCCGATACGGCGCTGGAAGCGGTCAAGACGCAGGACACCGGAGAGATCGGCGACATGCTGGTGAATCTGGTGACGGAATTGAAGGGCTTTGAGGCGGACGCGGAGGAGCCCAAGGGCCTGCGGAAGCTGTTCTCCAACGCGAACACGCGGATGGAGGGCATGAAGGCACGCTACACCAAGGTGAGCGGCAATGTGGAGAACATTGCGTCCTCCTTGGAGCAGTATCAAGTGCAGCTGCTGAAGGATGTGGCGATGTTCAACCGCCTGTACGATCAGAACAGCGATTATTTTCGTCAGCTGACGTTGTACATTATTGCGGGCGAGGAAAAGCTGGAGCAGGTGCGCAATGGTGAGCTGAAGGAGCTGATGGCGAAGGCGGAGGCCTCCGGCGACGCCATGGACGCGCAGAAGGCGAACGATTTGGCGGCGCAGTGCGACCGCTTTGAGAAGAAGCTGCACGACCTGAAGCTGACCCGGCAGGTGTCCATGCAGATGGCGCCGCAGATTCGCTTGCTGCAAAACAATGACAGCCTGCTGGTGGAGCGGATTCAGTCCACGCTGAGCAATACGCTGCCGCTGTGGAAGAGCCAGATGGTGCTGGCGCTGGGTCTGCATCACAGTCAGCAGGCGCTGAAAGCGCAGCAGGCGGTGACGGACATGACCAACGAGCTGCTGAAGAAGAACGCGGAAACGCTGAAGATGGGCACGATCGAGACGGCGAAGGAAGCCGAGCGCGGCATTGTGGACATTGACACGCTTGTGCAGACGAATCAGAGTCTCATTGACACGATCAACGAGGTGATGAAGATTCAGTCTGAGGGTAACACGAAGCGCATCGAAGCCGAAAAGACCCTCTATCAGATGGAAGCCGAGCTCAAGCAAAAGCTATTGCAGACGAATCTGTAAGGCGGTATTGCGAGGGAGGCGGTAGGGGTGGCGGAGATTCTGGGGGGAGAGGCGGCTTCTCTGAGAGAAGCCCCTCTCCCCCCAGAC
>USCW01000166.1 GCA_900553315.1 uncultured Eubacteriales bacterium | reverse complement strand
CTCAACCGAAACAAGCGGCCACAGGCCGCGCCGATTGAGGTTGCGGAACTTCTCTACAGAGAAGCCCCCTCCCTCGCAATCACCCTTCGTTCTCACTCCATACTAAACAGTATTGCTTGAGGTTGAAGTTTTTTTCGACGACCTCGTAGACCTTGAAACCGAAGTGCTGGTAGAGCGCTAGATTGTGTTCGTTATGCGTCTCAAGGGAAATGATGAGATGGTGCGCCTTGGCGTAGTCGATGGCCTCGTTCATCAGCAGCGCCGCAATGCCGTGGTGCTGCATGTCGGGATCAACGGCAAGGTAAATCAGGTGCAGACGCTGATCGTTGTGCAGCTCGGCTGTCCATGAAGAGTTCAGGTAATCCTCGCCCTTCATGAAATTGTGAAAGGTCGCCAGCGAGGGGTCCTCGCGGATCAGCGCACTATCCGTCGCCAGCGTTGCCTTCGCCTCGCTGTAAAGCAGCTTCAGCATCGAGGGGGATTCTGTGCGGTCGGAAACCACCAGTACGCCGTGCAGCTCCGGACTGTCCGCAAAAATTTCACAGGTCGCGTAAAACTCGTCCATGTCGCACTTGAACAGCTCCGGCATCAAACGTTTTCGTATCTCTGGGTCGGGAATCAGCGTCTCATAAAGGGGATCGTGGGCAAAGCAGCGGTTCAGCAGCTCCTCCAACTGTGGAAGATCCTGACGCTGTACCCGGTATAGCTTATCACTTTCCATGCTCTGTGTTTCGCTCCTTACTTGGCGTTCGTGTCAAGCGTGAGATCGGTCGTAAAGTCAAAATCGCGGCGAATAACCTCCGACATGCTGTCCAGCGTGTCAGAGAGCAGATGCAGCTGGCGAGCCGCCGCTTCCTCTAGGGCGGCGATCTCCGGGGCAAAGTCCTCCGCCCCGGCTTTTTCCTTGCGCAGCAGACTGGTCACAAGCGCATAGAGATTCTCATGCCCCACCAGCCGCCCATAGCACCACTTGGAGCGCCGCCACGGCTGCCGCAGCACGGAATCGGTAAAGTGATGATATACCCGCTCGTCAAACATGAAGGCATAGGCATTGTTGTCCACCTGATACAGCTTCCGCAGCGCCGGCGAGATCTGCCCCGCACGCAGATTGCGGATCGCCCCGTGCAGCAGGTGCAGCTTTGCAAAAAGCAACTCATGGGGATAGCTCACATTGCCGTACCAGTCAATGCGTACAAAGGCGTCCTGTTCCGCCTTGAACCGGGCCAGCGCCGCCTTTTCCAGCGTCCGCGTCTGCTGATAGATCGCCTCCGCATCAGTCGTGTTTCCTTTTTCCAGCGCCTGTGCGTAAGCCTGATTCAAGCCGTCAATGGACTGCCATGCCGCATCGCTTTCGTGCATCCGGGCGCGAATCAGCTCCAGCAGCGCCTCCGCCTTTTCGCGCAGGGGCTCGGGGAGCTCGGCAGGAAGCTCCTCCAAGCATTCCGCCGCCCGACGCAGCACCGGCGTGAAGCACAGCGGCGCAACGCAGGTGCGGTCAAAGGCCAGACAGAGCAGCAGAAACAACTCGTGATGCAGCCGGTAAACCGCCTCGTCATAATAATCATCGTTGTCGAACTGGGAGTGATAGTTTGTCTCCATGAAGCTGCCGCCGGTAAAGTCGTTCACCAGCGATGGAATGCCGGAGATGGCAATGGAGAAATCGTCCGACCATGTTTCAATGGGCGCAGTAGGTGCAGCTTCCTCGGGATACGCCTGCGTCAGCATCGGCAGATCGCCCAGAAAATCCTTCAGGAAATGCACGTATTCATAGCAGCTGCGCACCCGTGCCCGCGTGCCGTGAGCCAGCGCGGGCAGCTCGAAGTTCATGTCCGCGACGACCTTGCCCACCCATTCCGGGTGACGGATAAAGACCTGCTCCCACGCGCCGGTGGACCAATCGAAACAGTTATCGGCGACGCCCCATTCCTCGGCGGCCATGCAGCAGAAGACCAGCGTATTTTCCGGCTGATACCCGCCCAGCACCAGCGCCCTGGCAATACCCAGCATCATGGCAATGGCGGTGTTGTCGTCCTGAAAGCCGCAGAAATAGCTGTCATAGTGGGCAGAGAAGAGGATCATCCGCTCCGGATGACGGCCGGGAATCTCACCGACAATGTTGTAGGTGGTCTGGTCGCGGGTAACGCGGGTGTCCGCGTTCAGCTGCACGGAAAGCGTCCCGTTCGTCATCAGCGCACGAAGCTCCATGGCGTCCCGCCGGGAAATGGAGAAGGCTGGCGCGTCCTCCGGGCCGCCGATGTCCTGCGCGTTGAGCGCTTCCTCGTCTACCTCGCCATAGCCGCCGCTCTGTACGGCAATCAACGCCCGTGCTCCCATCAAATGCGCCTGATATACGGGATAGCTGATCCACCACTCGTCCCGCTGGTTGATGTCCACCAGCACCAGCTTTCCGCGCACGTCCCGTCCCTCGTAGTCCGCGGCGGTGCCCTTGCCCAGATAGACCAACTCCATGGGCTCAAAGCCGTCCGTTACCAGCTGGGTCTGATACGCGCCCAGCTGCACCTCACGACGGCGGCCCATGGCGTCTGTATAAGTTAAAATGGCATGATGGAATTCCCACGCATCTGCGGTGATCTCATCCTTGCGAACGTTTTGCAGACCAATCCGGCGCATTTCCTCCGCCAGCAGGTCGCCGGTCTCCCGTTCGGCCTTGGAACCCGCCGTGCGGTAGCCCAGTACCGGGTTGGAGCGAATCGCCTCCATCCGCTTCGCCAACTGATAAGCATACTGCGTGTCCAGATAATGCAGCATTGTCTCTCCGTGCATGTATTCTCCCCCTTCGCCCGCCTATTATAGCACACAAGCGTGCAGGGAAAAAGGGGGGGCAGTACACTTCTTCCTGTCACCAGCGCCGCTCCGGGCAGTACATTCTCGCCTTGGCACAGCGAGCCTGCACATAACAGCCGCAGAGGCCGCAGGTAGCGACGCGCAGGTTGGGACAGGTGCGGCAGATGGTCAAACGGCGGGCCATTTCGGCCTCCTCCGCCCGCTCCTCCGGGGGCATATCAGCCACGTAGGCGGTCAGATAGGCTTCTAACTCGGCGGGGGTAGGAAAGACCGTTTCGCACAGACGGCAATATGCCATGCAATCAACTCCTTGCAGGGTATGATAGCATGGCCGGTTCTGCATGGCAACCTTTTTATCCGTTCGCCTGTGGAAATTCCAGCGTCTGCTCCTCGATCGCCGCCCCGAGGCTTCGCAGCATTCCTGGCAGATCCTCATAGCCCCGTGCGATCGTGCCGCCGGGGTCGGACAGGAGCGTCTCGCCCTGCGCCAGCAGGCCCGCCAGCATCAAGGCAGCGCCGCCGCGCAGGTCGGTACTGCTGACTGCCGCACCTTGCAGGGGGTGTCCGCCCTCGACCAGCGCAATGCGATCCTCAATGCGAATCTGCGCGCCCAGTCTTGCCAGCTCCCGTGCGTGCATAAAGCGGTTCTCGAAGATGGTTTCGCAGAACACCGACGCGCCCCGGCTGGCCAGCGCCAGTGTCATCATGGGCGCCTGCATGTCGGTGGGAAATCCGGGGTAAGCTAGGGTGCGCACCTGAATGGGATTTCGTGCGCGGCCAAGAATGCGCAGTCCCGCTTGACTTTCCCGAAAATCTACGCCCGCCTCGCGGAGCTTATACAGCACGGCCCGCATATGGTCGGGGCGCACGCCCTTCAAGAAGACGTTGCCCTGCGTAATGCCCGCCGCACAGCAGAGTGTTCCGGCCTCGATGCGGTCGGGGATGGGGCGATAGGTGCAGCCATGCAGTTCCACCACGCCCTCGACCAGCAGGGTACCGGTACCGCTGCCGCGGATGTTCGCGCCCATGCGGGTCAGCAGGGCGCACAGATCGACGATTTCCGGCTCCTTGGCTGCATTCTCGATGCGCGTGGAGCCCTTAGCCAGCACGGCGGCCAGCAGAATATTTTCTGTTGCGCCGACGCTGGGAAAGTCGAGGTAGACGCTGCCGCCGTGGAGGTTGCCCTGAAGCGTGACGGAACCGGGGGTCATGGTGACTTCCGCGCCCAACGCCTGCATCCCCTTCAAATGCAGGTCGATAGGCCTTTGGCCGATGGCGCATCCGCCTGGCAGACCGACGCGTGCGTATCCGGTACGAGCCAGCAGCGGCCCCATGACCAGCACGGACGCACGCATTTGGCTGAGCAGCTCCTCATCTGCCGGAGAAACGGGCTCCGCCGTGCATAGGGTACAGCTATCCCCTTCCCATGCGAGGGATGCGCCGCAGTCCGCGAGTATTTCGCAGAGGGTGTCCACGTCCGTCAGGTGCGGTACGCCCTCGATACGCAGGGGCTCCCGCGTCAACAGTCCTGCGCACAGGATGGGCAGCACCGCGTTCTTTGCCGTATGGATAGCAACTTCGCCCCGTAATCTCTCCGTATGATGTATCCGATAAACCGCCATGCCGCACCTCCAATCAAAAGCATAACCAGAGGGAAGCGGAGTTATGCGAGGGAGGGGGCTTCTCTGTAGAGAAGCCCCCTCCCTCGCGCTCCCTCCCGAAGAGACGTGTGTGGGGGAGATTCTGGGGGAGAGGCGGCTTCTCTGAGAGAAGCCCCTCTCCCCCAGACCC
>USCW01000165.1 GCA_900553315.1 uncultured Eubacteriales bacterium | reverse complement strand
GCTCTTCGGGAGGGAGCGCGAGGGAGGGGCTTCTCTCAGAGAAGCCGCCTCCCTCTCATCACCCATCTAAAAGGAGTTTTTTTATGAAGACGAATGTGCTGCGGCATTTGGATGCTTTGAAGATTGGGTATGAAACGAAGGAGTATGCTGTTGAGGACGAGCAGTTTGACGGGATGCACGCGGCGGAAATGACGGGCATGGATCCCAATATGATGTTCAAAACGCTGGTGCTGTGCGGGGATAAGCAAAGCCATTTGGTTTGCTGCATTCCCGTGAACCGGGAGCTGGACTTGAAGGCCGTCGCACGAGCCAGCGGGAATAAGAAGGTCACCATGCTCCCGCAAAAGGAACTGCTGGGCCTGACCGGATACCTGCGCGGCGGGTGCAGCCCCATCGGCATGAAAAAGCTGTTTCCCACCTACGTGGATCAGTCTGCGGCGGACTTGGAGAAGATTTCCGTCAGCGCGGGCGTGCGCGGATGTCAGGTCATCCTGCCGACAAAAGCGCTGCTGGACTGCGTTCATGCCAAACTGGCAGACTTGACGGAAAAGAATTGATAGAAAGCGGGCCGAGCGTCATTGCATTGGCCCGCTTTTTGCTTGCACAGACAGACTTGTATAAAGCTTGCCAAGGCTTTCAAAAGGCCACCTCCGCAGAGGAAGCTGTCATGCATGGAACGCGCATGACTGAGGATAAGCCCATTCATCCGAATCATGAACCCTTGCATAGCGTCGCCCCCGCTGCACACCATATTTCCCGAAGAAGTCTTCTGCTTTTTTTGCTAATGTTCGTCTTTTCTCTTGAAAATTCTGAATGTTTCCTCTATAATGGTTCCGTACCGCATTTGGAAAACGGAAGCATACGAACGGTAACGAACAGGCATTGAACGACATAGAGGAAGGTGCTTTTGTGCATACCACGCCCCAAAGTCCCGTGGAGGCCATCCGGCTGGAAAACCTCTGCAAATCCTTTGGCCCCGTGCAGGCCAACCGCAACATCTGCCTGACGGTCAACCGTGGGGAGATTCTGGCCTTGCTGGGCGAAAACGGCAGCGGCAAGACCACCATGGTGAACATGCTGTCCGGCATCTATAAGCCCGACAGCGGCCTGATTTACCTGAATGGCAAGCAGGTCTCCATCCGCAGTCCCCGCGAGGCCATCAGCATGGGCATCGGCATGATCCATCAGCACTTCAAGCTGGTGGATGTGCTCACCGCCCGGGAGAACATCCTGCTGGGCGTGAAGGGCAAGCTGCCCGTGGAGCCGGAGGAGCTCTGCGCCCGCTTCGGACTGGAAGTGGATTTGAATAAGAAAATCTACAACATGTCCGTGGGTGAAAAACAGACGGTGGAAATCGTCAAGGTGCTCAGCCGCGGCGCGGATATTCTGATCCTGGACGAGCCCACCGCCGTACTGACCCCTCAGGAGACGGACAAGCTCTTTGCTATCCTGCGCAAAATGCGCACCGAGGGCCACGCCATCGTCATCATTACCCATAAGCTGGCTGAGGTGCTGGACGTATCCGACCGGGTGACGATCCTGCGCAAGGGCGAGAGCGTGGGCAGCGTAGTGACAGCTCAGACCAGCGTGCAAGAGCTGACCGAACTGATGGTGGGCCGCCCCGTGAGCCTTGAGATCAACCGCGAGGACGAGGAGCCCGGCGAGCTGCTGCTGGATGTGCATGATATGTCCGTCACGGGCGAGGACGGCGTGAAGCGGCTGGAGCATGTGTCCTTCCAACTGCGGGAGGGTGAAATCCTCGGCGTGTGCGGCGTAGCGGGCAGCGGTCAAAAGGAGCTGTGCGAGGCCATTGCTGGTCTTCAAAAGATCGACGGCGGCTCCATTCTGCTGGAAAGCCAGCGGGTGGACGGCCTGACTCCGCGTGAGATCATCAATAAGGGCATCAGCATGTCCTTTATCCCGGAGGATCGGCTGGGCATGGGGCTGGTGGGCAGCATGAGCATCACCGATAATATGCTCCTGAAGACCTACGGCGACCAGAAGGGCTTCATCCTGCGGCGCAAGCCCGCCCGGGCGCTGGCGGAAAAGCTGGTGGAGAAGCTTCAAATCAGCACTCCCAGCATCAATATCGCCGTGCAGAAGCTCTCCGGCGGCAACGTGCAGAAGGTGCTGCTGGGCCGTGAGATCGACCTGAACCCCAAGGTGCTGATCACCGCCTATCCCGTGCGTGGACTGGACATCGGCAGCAGCTATACCATTTATGAGCTTTTGCAGGAGCAGAAGCGCAAGGGCGTGGGCATTCTGTACATCGGCGAGGACTTGGACGTGCTGCTGGAGCTGTGCGACCGCATTCTTGTGCTGTGCGGCGGCAAGGTAACGGCCATTATTCCCGCGAAGTTCGCCACCAAGGAGCTGCTGGGCATGAAGATGACCGGCGCGCTGAGCGCGGAGGAAATGGAGGACGATTATGTCTGAGAAAACCGCAACGCCCTTTGTGCATGTGGTGCAGCGGGCGGGCATTACCGCGTCCAAGCAGATCGTCATCCGATTGGCGGCGATCGTGCTGGCGCTTGTGACGGGCGGTCTGTTCCTGCTGGCGCTGGGGCAGAATCCGCTGGATATTTACGGCACCATGGTTTCCGGTGCGCTGGGCAGCAGCATCGCTTTCCGGGAAACGGTGAAGATCGCCATCCCCCTGTGCGTAACGGCGCTGGGCGTGACGCTGGCCTTCAAAATGAAGTTCTGGAACATCGGCGCAGAGGGACAAATCTGCATGGGCGCGATTGCAGGCAGCTTCTTCGCCTATACCTTCGGCAAGACGTGGCCCTCGGGGCTGCTGATTCCCGTCATGCTGATTGCGGGCATTCTCTTCGGCGGTCTGTGGGGCATGATCCCCGCGTGGTTCAAGACCCGCTTCGGTACCAACGAGACGCTGTTCACGCTGATGCTGAACTATGTGGCGCAGTATTTCATTCAGTATCTGCGCGAGGGTCCGTGGAAAGACCCCACGGCCATGGGCTTCCCAATTATGCCGCGCTTTGAAAAGGCGGCGCGTCTGCCCAAGGTGCTGGGCATCCACATGGGCTGGATCGTGGCGCTGGCGCTGGTGGCGCTGGTATTCTTCTACCTGCGCTACACCAAGCATGGCTACGAGCTGACGGTGGTTGGTGCGAACGAGAATACGGCCCGGTATGCGGGGATGCCGGTAAAGAAGATCATCCTGCGGACGATGTTCCTGTCGGCGGCTATCTGCGGTCTGGCGGGCGTGATGCAGGTCAGCGGTGCGGACATGCAGCTGACGGATTCAGTGGCTGGCGGCGTAGGCTTCACGGCCATTATTGTGTCATGGCTGGCTCGGCTGTCGCCCCTTGGCATTCTGGTGACGAGCTTCCTGTTCGGCGTGCTGGAAAAGGGCAGCGGCACCATTGAGTCGGTGTTCAAGCTTTCGCCCTCCATGGCGGATGTATTGCAGGGCATCATCCTGTTCTTTGTGCTGGGTGCGGAGTTCTTCATCAATTACCAGTTGAAGTTCCGCCGCGGCAAGGCGAAGGGAGGCGTAAAGGCATGACGGGCGCGATGGAGTGGATCAGCAATTTCCTTTACGCGGCGATGCTGGCGGGTGTGCCGCTTCTGTACGGCACGTTGGGCGAGATTCTGACGGAAAAGGCCGGCAACGTCAATCTGGGCGTTGAGGGCATGATGTACATGGGCGCAGTGTTCGGGTTCATGGGTGCGTACTATCTGGACAGCGCGGCGGCGGCGCTGCTGTTCGCTTTCCTTGGCGGTCTGGGCGGTGCGCTGGTATACGCGTTCCTGACAGTGACGCTGAAGGCGAACCAAAACGTAGCGGGTCTGACGCTGACGATCTTCGGCACAGGCTTGGCGAATCTGCTGGGCACGAACATGGTCAACGCGTCAGGCTCCGGTGCGGCGATGGTGTCGGACAGCATCAAGGCGATCTTCCGTCCGCTGGACATGGGTGCGCTGACGGCGCTGCCCTATGTAGGCAAGCTGCTGTTCAATCACAGCATTCTGACCTATTTGGGCATTGTGCTGGCGGTCGGTGCGGGCTGGTATCTGAATCACACGCGCAAGGGCTTGAATCTGCGTGCGGTGGGTGAGAATCCCGGTGCGGCGGACGCGGCGGGCGTGAATGTATCGTTGTACAAGTATGTACACACGCTGCTGGGCGGCGGCATTTGCGGTCTGGGCGGTGTATACATTGCGCTGGTGACGTGCGGCGGCAACTGGACGTACAGCTGCGTAGGCGGTCTGGGCTGGATCGCGGTAGCGCTGGTCATTTTTGCGGCATGGAGCCCCTACAAGGCGCTGCTGGGTTCGCTGGTCTTTGGTGCGCTGAGCGTTTTGAAGCTCTACATTCCCGCCAGCGTGGTCAGCATCCCCTCAGCCTTCTTCTCGATGCTGCCCTTCCTCGTGACCTGCATCATCCTCGTTATTTCCTCCATCCGTATGCGCCGCGAAAACCAACAGCCCCACTCCTGCGGCGTAAACTACTTCAGAGAAGAGAGATAAGGTGGGTATTTCGGGGGAGAACACTTCTCTATAGAGAAGCGTTCTCCCCCGAACCCCCTTTCGAAGAGCGACGTACATATACAAATGCGAGGGAGGCGGCCTTTCTGAGAAAGGCCCCTCCCTCG
>USCW01000164.1 GCA_900553315.1 uncultured Eubacteriales bacterium | reverse complement strand
CCGGAGTCTCTCATCCGTTAGCCCTTACGCCCGGCCGTCGCGGCGGGGGGGACGACGAATGCCTTCGGGACGGCGTGCGGGAGCCGTGTTTTCATACACCATGTCGTTGCGGATCAGGTTGATGCGGCCCTGAGCGTCGATCTCGTTTACCTTGACCTCCAGCTCGTCGCCGATGTTCACCACATCTTCGACCTTCTCCACGCGGTGGTTCGCCAGCTTGGAAATGTGGATCATGCCATCCTTGCCGGGAGCCAGCTCAACGAACGCGCCGAAGTTCATGATGCGCACTACCTTGCCGGTAAACACATCGCCAACCTCAATGTCCTTCGCAATGCCCTCGATGATCTTGCGGGCCTTCGCGGCAGCCGCCTCATCGGGCGTGGACAGGAACACGCGGCCATCGTCCTCGATGTCGATCTTCACGCCGGTCTCGGCAATGATCTTGTTAATCATCTTGCCGCCGGGTCCAATGACCTCACGAATCTTCTCGGGATTGATGGTGAAGCGCACGATCTTGGGCGCATAGGGGCTCAGATGATCGCGGGGCTGCCCCAGCGTCTCCAGCATGATGCCCAGAATATGCAGACGGCCCTGCAGCGCCTGCGCCAGCGCCGTCTTGAGGATTTCGCGGTCAATGCCCGCGATCTTAATATCCATCTGAATGGCGGTAATACCGTTCATGGTACCGGCCACCTTGAAGTCCATGTCGCCCAGGAAGTCTTCAAGGCCCTGAATATCGGTCAGCACGACGACCTTACCGGTCTCCGCGTCCTTGATCAGACCCATGGCAACACCCGCCACAGGCGCATGGATCGGCACGCCCGCGTCCATCAGGGACAGGGTGGAGCCGCACACGGAGGCCATGGAAGAGGAGCCGTTGGAGGACAGAATCTCGCTCACCAGACGCAGCGCATAGGGGAACTCTTCCTCGGAGGGAATCACGGGCAGCAGCGCGCGCTCCGCCAGCGCACCGTGACCGATCTCGCGGCGGCCCGGGCTCTTCAGACGGCCCGCCTCACCGGTGGCATACGGCGGCATGTTGTAGTGGTGGATATAGCGCTTGAACTCCTCATTGCTCAGGCCGTCCAGCACCTGACCCTCGCTGGTAGAGGCCAGCGTGGTCACGGTCAGCGCCTGGGTCTGGCCGCGGGTGAACACGGCGGAGCCATGCACGCGGGGCAGCACGCCCACTTCGCACCAGATGGGGCGCACCTCGGTGACCTTGCGGCCGTCGGGACGAATGCCCTGCTCCAGAATCTTCTTGCGCATGACTTCCTTGTTCAGGTAGTACAGCGCGTCGCTGATCTCGCTCTCGCGGCCCTCGAAGGTTTCCGCAAAGTGCGCCAGCGTCTCTTCCTTCACCTGCGCCTCGCGCTGCTGACGCTCCTGACGGTCGAAGGTGTCGAACACCCACACGCACTTGTCATAAGCGAACTCGCGCACAGCGGCCTTGACGTCGTCGCCGGTGGTGACCAGCGGCACAACGGCCTTTTCCTTGCCGATCTCGGCAATGATCTGATCCTCGAAGGCGATGATCTTCTTGATCTCCTCATGGGCGAACATGATCGCATCCAGCATCACGTCCTCGGAGACTTCCTTCGCGCCGGCCTCCACCATCAGCACCGCGTCGCGGGTGCCGCTGACGGTGACATGCATGTCGCTCTGCTCCTCCAGAGAAGCGTCGGGGTTAATGACATATTCGCCGTTGATCCGACCCACCACGACGGAACCGGTGGGGCCGCCCCACGGAATGTCGCTGACGGCCAGCGCAATAGAGGAACCGATCATGGCGGGGATTTCCGGGGGAATCTCCTTGTCCACGGACAGGACGGTCGCCACCACCTGCACGTCGTTGCGCATTCCCTTGGGGAACAGCGGACGCAGGGGACGGTCGATGATGCGGCAGGTCAGGGTCGCCTTTTCGGTGGGACGGCCCTCGCGCTTAATGAAACCGCCGGGGATCTTACCCACGGAATACTGCTTCTCCTCCACGTCCACGGCAAGGGGGAAGAAGTCCACGCCGGGCCGGGGCTCGGGGGACATGGTAGCGTTGACCATCACAACGGTGTCGCCCAGATGGACCCACACGCTGCCGGCGGCCTGCTCGCAGTACTTGCCGAATTCCAGCGTCAGCGGCTTGCCTGCCAGATCCATGGTATAGGACTTGTAATTCATCTTTTCTCTCCTCACATCTCTTCACGGGGCCTTCCGCCCCCTACCGCCTGACGGATGCTATCATATGAAAACCCCGCCCGGGATTTTCAAGGGATAACATCCCTCAGGCACATTGCCGTGCCCGCGTCGTTCTTCTGAAAAGACCGTCAGGGAAAGCACACGCTTTCCCTGACGGCCCTGTCAAGCGGAGATTCGGCGGGCCGATGCTCCCCCGCGCAATTACTTACGCAGGTTCAGCTTGGCGATCAGCTCACGATAGCGCTCGATGTCAGTCTTCTTCAGGTACTCCAGCAGACCGCGGCGCTTACCGACCATCAGCAGCAGACCACGATTGCTGTGGTGATCCTTCTTGTTGGTCTTCAGGTGCTCGTTCAGGTGGTTGATGCGGTCGGTCAGCAGGGCAACCTGCACCTCGGGAGAACCGGTGTCGCCCTCGTGACGGGCATAGGCGGCGATAATCTCGCTCTTAGTCATGGGTCTTTCCTCCATTTTTTTCCGCTGCAAAAAGCGGTAATACGGTGGCTCATCGCCGCAGACGAAGTGCGCCGTCGGAGTGATCGGCAGCCTGCGTGAACGGTTCCAAAGCACCGTATTTCATTGTAACAGACTTTGATTCGTTTGTAAAGAACGCGGGAGAGAAATTTTCGAAGGAATTGCCTGATTCTTCTCCTTTTTTGTGATGTGATATTACCAGATTTTGCCTCAAAAGTCAAGTCTTGCAGTTTTTATGCGCTTTCTGTATAGATCATACAGGAGGTGATGACGCGATGTCCTTTTCCCTGCCTTCTCTTACCCCATCCCCGGCGCTCCTGCGGGAGCGCTGCAACGCGCTGTCCTGTGTCTACGGGCGCACCCTGACCCTTGAGAAAGCCGCCGAAACCGCCGCAAAACGGCTTCGTCTGTCCTCCGATGAGGCATGCGCCTACCTCATCCGCGCTGTCCGCACGCTCTGCCCAGCGCTGCACGCCGCGCTGGGCAGCGGCAGCCCCGCAGGGATGTTCGCCGTGGAAAATTCAAACCTTCCGCCCTGCTGACCGGCTTTTTTCCTTGCCATTCCCGGCAATTTCTCCTATAATGTTATCAGAACATATATTGGGAGGTTTTGCCCATGGCGACGATCCATGAGCAGCTGCTGGGCAACGACTTGCAGTTGCTTTGCTGTCCGCTCACTCATCTCCACTCCATCGAATTCAGCGTTTACTTCAAGGGCGGCGCACTCTATGAGAACCGTCAAAATCAGGGCATTTGCCATTTGCTGGAGCATCTGTGCTTCCGCTGTCTGGGCGGCATGAAGGGGGAGGAGCTCACCCGTGTGCTGGATCGCATGGGGGCGTCCTTGGACGGCGCGACCTACGCGGAGGGTGTGGTGTTCCGTCTGCGGGTGCTGCCCCGCTTTTTTGACGACGCTTTGTCGCTGATGGTGCGGCTTTTCTCCGACATTCCGTGGACGGAAGAAGCCATTGTGGAAGAAAAGCGCGTAGTCATTCGTCAAATCGAGCAGGAGGACGCTGACTTTGACGAGGAAGTCATTCGCCGCTACCGCCGCACGACGGCGGGTGCGTTCCCCCTGATGGGCACGAAGGAGAGCGTCACGGCCATGACCCCCACGGTGATCCGCCGCTGGCAGCGTTTGCTGTTCCAGCCGCAGAACGCCTGCTTCTGCCTGAGCGGCAATTTCTCCCCGGCCATGGAAACCGCCCTTGCCGAGACGCTTTCCGAGCTGGAAAACACCAGCGGCGAGCCGCCCTTTGCCCAGCCCACGCCCATGGGCTTTTGTATGCGGGACAGCCGCAGCGACTATGTGGCGGACGAGGAGGGCGGTCAGGCGAAGGTACGCATTGCCTTTGACATTGACGAGGATCGGGTCTATCCGCTGGTGGGCGAGGTATTGAGCGCCATTACGGGCGAGAATGATTCCTCGCTGCTGTTCCAAACCCTGCGAGAGGAAAAGGCGCTGGTGGCGGAAATTGATTCCTCCATTGAGGAAATGGGCATGTTCCGCCGTTTGGTGATCTCCTATGACGTGGAGCAGGAGCTATTGGAGAAAAGTCTGCGGGAGGTCTTTGACCTTCTTCGCCGCCTGACGCAGTATGTGCGCCCGGTGCGTCTGGATCAATGCCGGATGCTGTTCACGGACAATCTGGTATATTATCAAGACGACGTATCCGCGATGAACGACCTGATGGGCTGGAGTTGTCTGGCCGACGATCTCGCCCGGGCCGACTTGGACACAAAGGCGCAGATGTACGAAGACATGACCTGCGAAGACCTTCTCGACGCCGCGCAGTCCGTCTTCCGCCCCGAAAACCTCTGCCTCAGCATTCAGCGCGACCCCGCCCGCACCCCCAAAAACCTCAAGCCCTTATTGAAGGAATTGAGAGAAATGCTGTCGTGAGGGGATGCGAGATTCTGGGGGAGAGGCCGCTTCTCTAAGAGAAGCGCCTCTCCCCCAGACCCC
>USCW01000163.1 GCA_900553315.1 uncultured Eubacteriales bacterium | reverse complement strand
CACGGGTCACGGCGCGTGATCTGCGCGGCGGGGCGGCGCTGGTGCTGGCGGGGCTCAAGGCGCACGGGGAAACCCACGTGGAGCACGCAGAGCTGATCGACCGGGGATATGACCATTTGGAAAGGCAATTAACGGAGCTGGGCGCGAATATCAGACGCGTCAGCGGCGAGGCAATGGAGTAACAGGAGGTGACGGCCATGCAGCCGCGCAGGGAAGCGGAACAAACGTCATGGGAAAATCAGCCGCCCGCAAGCGGCCATGGCTTTGGGGCGGCGGAGGACGACGCGTATGAAACGGTGAAGCCCGTGGGGTATGAGGCGCGGCTTGCTTTCGAGCGGGAGCGGGATGCCCAGACGGGGGCATATCGCGTGCTATACCCGGCAGGGTCGCGTTCCACCGTCCCCGTCGCGGGACAAGCCACGGCTCGTCCCATGCAGCCGCCGATGCAGAATCTGCCTCGGCGTATGTACCGGGTGAACGGCACACAGCCTGTGCCGCCGGGGACGTACAGCCAAACACGGCCCACCGCACCGATGCCTCCGCAGGGCCAAGCCGCACGGAATACCATACCCATGACCGGGGCACAGCCGTCTGTGCCGCCAAGGACATACAGCCAGACACGGTCAACTGTGCCGATGCCGCCACAGGGACAAGCTGCGCGGAATACTGTGTCCATGACCGGGGCACAGTCGCCTGTGCCGCCAATCAGATACAGTCAGGTACGACCTGCTGTGTCTATGCCGCCGGTGAAACAAGCCTCCGGGCGGATGAGCCGAACGCCCATGACCGAGCCGCAGCCGCCGATCTCGCCGCAAGCGACGGAATCCTCCTTTCAGCCGCTTTCGCCGGACGTACAGGCGGCAGTAGCCGAGCGAAGCCCGGAGCTGATGGAAAAGAAGGGAGACTTCTGGAAGCCTGTCGAGGACAAGCCTAAGCCGAAAACGCAGAAGCATCCGCCTGTGCAGCAGGGAATGCCGCGAAAAAATCATGTGCTGCGCAACGTGCTGATTTTTCTGCTGGTGGCGCTGGCGGTGGGACTGGTCATCCGCGGAACGGTGTTCACCGTGCGGGCGGCGCAGGTCTCGGGAAACGTCCGCATGAGCGACGAGGCGATCTTGCAGGAGGCGGGCGTCAGCCTCGGCATGAATATGTTTGAGTTGAATGAATCGGACGTGGCGCGAAGAATCAATGCCAACCGCTATTTGTCCTTTGAAAAGCTGCGCATGGACTGGCCCGACGGCGTGACGCTGTTTGTGACAGAGCGCGTGCCCTCCGCCTATGTGAAGGCCTATGGAATGCTGTATACGCTGGCAGGGGACGGAAAGGTGCTGGAGGAATCCGGGGACATTGACGCGGCGCTGGCGCTGCCGGAGGTGCGCGGCTTGCAGGAGGGCAGCGTCAACGTGGGGCGGAAGATCGTTTCCGAGAGCTCGGCGCGCCTGCGGGCCTATACGGCGTTGATCGAGGAAATGAGCCTGCAAGGGTGCTTGGAACAGATTTCGGTATTAAACCTTGCGGATGTGGACAATATCTTACTTGTAACAACAGACGGCTACACGGTGCAGCTGGGCGAGCAAACCGACTTGCGGGCGAAGATCGGAGCCATGCGCGCTGTGCGGCTGAAGCTGATCGAGCTGGGCAAGGAGAAAGGCACGATCAACGTGGCCGACGATCCCGTACACCCCACCTACATGCCCTGAGCGGAAAGCGGGAAAAAACGGGGCGGGACGGACAAAATTTGTAAAAATCCGCCGCCGCCCGGAGGAATACCCTTGCAATCCTTGCAAAAAAAGGGTAGAATGGAAAATGGTATATTGGTGTGTCATGCTTAGGTATATTTGCGTACCAAAATATGACGCACTTTTCGAAGAAACTTCTTCTCACAGAGGCTGCAAACGTGCTATAATGGCATGTCAGGAAGAAAAAGGCAGTCTCGGGGGAAACGGGGGTATGATCGACCTATGAAAACCACTGTGGCGGCAATGGACTTTGGGACGAGCAAAATCGTCACCCTGGTGGCCGAAAACAGCGGTAGCCAGCGCTGCGACATCGTGGGCGCGGGCATTGCGCCCTACGACGGCTATCTGGAAGAGGGATGGAATAACCCCGGCGAGCTGGACAAGGCCATTCGCGCCTCCATTGCCGAGGCGGAGGCGCAGAGCCATCACCGCATCCGTGAGATCAATGTGGGCGTGCCCGGCGCGTTCACCAAGGTATATGCCGTGGAGGCCAGCATTGACTTGAAGGGCACCGATCCGCGCGTAACGGCGGGTGATGTGAAGGCCATTTTCAAGAAGGCGGCGGAGGATCTGGGGCAGTTTCCAGGGATCGTGGTGCATCGCTCCCCGGCGTGGTTCCGGGTGGACGACGGCAAGCGGACGCTGGAGCCGGTGGGTCTGAAGGGACGCGAGCTCAGTGCATTGGTCAGCTTTGTGGTGGCCAACCAGTTCTTTTTGGATGAGATCAACAACCGCCTGACGGAAATGGGAATTACCGTCAGCGGCTTCTTCTCCACGCCCACGGGCGAAGCGATGCTTTATCTGCCCGAGGACGACCGCGACCGCATGGCCGTGTTGATTGACATCGGCTATCTGAACACCGAATTGATGGTGGTGGAAGGCGACGCGCTGATCTATCACGACACCATTGAGGTGGGCGGCGGCAACATCGCGGCAGAGCTCGCCATGGGACTGGATATTTCTCTGGAAAACGCGGAAAAGATCAAGCGCCAGTATGTATACGGCATCGCAACGCCGGATGAAACCTATGACGTTGCGGCGGCCGAGGGCGGCAAGCCTATGTCCTTTACGCGGGAGCAGGTGGCGGCGATTATTGAGCCCGAGGTGGACAAGGTCGCCGACAGCATCCGCACCTCCATTGAGGACAGCGGCATCCGTCTGGGCAACTGGAGCCATTACTACATGACTGGCGGTGGACTCAGCTTCAACCGGGGCGGCCGGGATTATCTGTCCACCAAGCTGGGCAGCCCGGTACGGGAAACGCCGAAGCGCACCACCAAGCTGAACAGCCATGCCTATTCCAGCACGCTGGGATTGATGGATCTCATCATCGACACCATCGAGCAGCAGCATCAGCCTTCTGCAGGCGTGGGGGGAGCCATTAAGGACTTCTTCCGCAGTCTGCTGGGCGGCTGACAACCGCGCTTGGCTGGAAATAGATGCTTCAATAAGTCAGGGGGATGAAACGTGATCGAGTTTCAGAATGAAGATCAGACGACCTTTGCGTCCATCAAGGTCGTGGGGTGCGGCGGCGGCGGCAACAACGCCGTGAACCGCATGGTTGACGCGGGGCTGAAGGGTGTGGAGTTTATCTCCATCAATACCGATCGTCAGGCGCTGGCTCTCAGCAATGCCAACACCAAGATCCAGATCGGCGAGAAGCTGACCAAGGGCCTTGGCGCGGGTGCGGTGCCCGAGGTGGGTCGCCGTGCGGCGGAGGAGAGCCGCGAGGAGATTGCGCAGGCGCTGAAGGGCGCTGACTTGGTGTTTGTTACTGCTGGTATGGGAGGCGGTACGGGCACCGGCGCGGCTCCTATTGTGGCAGAGATTGCGCGTGATCTGGGGGCGCTGACGATCTCCGTGGTCACGAAGCCCTTTGCCTTTGAGGGCAAGCAGCGCATGAAGAATGCCGAGATGGGCATTGCTGACCTGAAGCAGCGCGTGGACACGCTGGTGGTGATTCCCAATGACCGTCTGTTACAGGTGGTCAGCAAGGGTACGACCATGCTGGAAGCTTTCCGTATTGCGGACGATGTGCTGCGTCAGGGCATTCAGGGTATCAGCGACCTGATTGCTGTGCCTGCGCTGATCAACCTGGACTTTGCGGACGTAAAGACCGTGATGGAGTCCGGCGGCATGGCGCACATGGGCATCGGCACCGGCAAGGGCGAGAACCGCATGGTGGAGGCCGCGAAGAACGCGATTTCCAGCCCGCTGCTTGAGACGAACATTGACGGCGCGCGCGCTGTGCTGATCAACATCACCGGCGGCGAGGATATCAGCATTGTGGACATCAACGAGGCGGCGAACCTCGTGATGGAGGCGGCTGATCCTGACGCGAATATTATCTTTGGTGCGGGCATTGACGAGACCATGGGCGACGAGGTGCGCATCACGGTCATTGCCACGGGCTTTGAGAAGACACCCTTCCCGCCCCGTGAGCCCGCGAAGAAGCCCCGCGATTTGGAGAAGGAGCGGCTGTTTGGTTCCAGCTATGCCAGCGGCACGACCTTCGGTTCCTTCGCGGCGAATCGTCCCGCTACGCCCGGTGCGGGGGATTACGAGGAAGACACCAATTATGACGGCTATAACGGCCAAAACGCCAATGGCGAGAATGAAATTCCCAGCTTTGTGAACACCGGACGGCCCACGCCCATGGGCGTACCTTCTGCGGTAGCTGGCGGTTTCCAGACCGGCTTTGGCGGCAGCAACGGGTACAACCCGAACGGCTTCAATGGCTATACGCCCGCACAGCCGCAGCAGCCCCAGCAACAGGGCTTTGGCGGCGGTTTTAACGGTTATGTGCCCCAGCAGACGACGCAGTACAATCCCGCGTTTGCCAGCAACCAGCAGCAGAACCCCATGGGTGCGGCTCCTGCGGTGCCTCCGGCGCAGCAGCCCCCTCAGCCCT
>USCW01000162.1 GCA_900553315.1 uncultured Eubacteriales bacterium | reverse complement strand
TCTGGGGGAGAGGCGCTTCTCTTAGAGAAGCGGCCTCTCCCCCAGAATCTCCCTATTCCTCTCCTAGTACCTTTTCAGCGGCGGTTCGGGCGGCGTCCCAGGTGAAACCGCGGCGAACCAGCGCCTGCATCAGCTTTTGACGGGCTTTGCGGGGGTCGTCTTTGGCGTAGCGGGTGGATAGCTTTTCAGCTAGGCGTAAACAGGCGGCCTCGTCGGCTTCCTCATCGACCTCTTCCAGCGCAGACTCGGCTACCTCGCGGGAAACTCCCTTGCGCTGCAGCTCCTGCGCAATGCGGCGCTTGCCCATCGTGCGCCCGCTGCGTGCTTCGACCCATTGCCGCGCAAAGTCCTCGTCGTTCAATAAGTGCTCTCGCTCCAGCTTGTAGAGCACCATTTCCACCGTCGCGGGACGATACCCGCATTGCAGAAGTCGGCTTTCCAGCTCCCTGCGGCTGCGGGCACGGGCCGTTAAGTAAACTACTGCGCGATCCAGCGCGTGGCGATATTGGCGTACCAAGAGCCATTGGTCGTATTCCTCTACATCAAGGGACTGACCTTCCGCCAGCGGACGCTCACGGAACAGGCTGATGGGTACCAGAATGTCCTGCTCCATGTTCAGTGTCACACGCATCTTGCCGCGTTCCTTGCGAATGCCGGTGATCACGTCCATGCGTCGTTGTCCTCCCGCATGGCCCAGCGCAAAATATCGCGGTTAAACGAGCCCAACCGCCCCGTGCGGGCCTCGCTGGCTCCGCCGTTGAGCAGCACCACCCGACGACCTGTCCCTTCCTCAAAGAACGCTCCGTCCGTACAACCATAAGCAAAGCCCTGATGCCCGAGCAGCGTGTGAGAAGAAATCGCGGGATCATTGATCATAAGCAAACCCAGCCCGTAGGAGAGCGTGGGGGAGGCCTCGCCGTAAGCCGCATGGACGGCAGTCATTTCCGCAACAGCTTCGGCGGGAAGATAAATCATGTCCTGCCATTGCCCGCCCTGCGCGAGCATGGTCAGCAGATTGTCCAAACTGACCGCGTCGGTGTACATGCTCCCGGCGGCGTAGCCAAAATGTCGCGCAGGGTCAGCGTGCGTCAAGGGCTGCATCTGACGGGGGATCTCCGGCTTCCAGCTCTGCCGAGGATGATAGGGGAATACGCGGCTGATGGGCAGTACCTCCGCTGTGGGGGCTTGCGTCAAGTCCAGCGTGGCACGCATGTTCAGCGGCTGAAATACCTCCCGCTGATAAACATCCTCTAGGGAGACGCCTGTGACCTGCTCGATCAGGCTTCCCAGCAACCCAAAGCCGAAATTACAGTAGGAGAAAGTCTCGCCGGGACGGCTGCCGTGTACGCCCTCGCTTTGCAGCACCTCGTCATAACTGCCGCCGTTGCGGAACACTTGCTCGTAAGCGGGGGTATCTCGCAACCCGGAGCGATGACTGAGCACCTGCTCAAGGGTGGCGCTTCGCAGCGGATGATCGCTGGGCAGGGAGCAGGGGAGCAGACTGAAGAGCGTATCCGTTAATTGGAAATAGCCCCGCTCCCGCAAGCGCAAGACGCACAAGGCTGTCGCCATTTTCGTGATCGAGGCCACGCGGAACACGGTGGCGGGGGTCACGGTGCGCTTGGGCGAGGTCTTCAGCGAGGAGCAGATCTGCGTGCAGATCACGCCGTCATCCAACAGCAGCGTGCCGCCCAGCATATGATGACGCTTGAACAGCCGTCCGGGGCCGTAATCCGGGGAGAGGGGAAGCGTCTCATCCAGGCGGTAACGGAAAAGCACCTGCTGGGTGGCGACGCTGGGGGCCGCGAGGATCAGGCCCAGACGATAGAGGTGGTTCTTCAGGGGAGTATCAGGCATAAAGCGCCTCCTTTGGCAGATTGGGAATCAGACAGCCGCGTCCTCCGAGGGGGCGGCGGCAAGCTTGGCAAAGGGGAACATGCCCCCGCAGGCGGCGATCAGCGTCAGACCGAACAGACTGCACAGCACAACTGAGACTGCGGTGGAGCCGGGCTGTCCCGCAAGACGCAGATATACCGCGAGTTGAAAAACCAGCGCCAGCAGCGCAGGGACAAACCGTGCTAATTGCCAACCGAGGCGGTTCAATCCCATGGCCAGCACGCTGCCGCAGATGCAGCCGACCTGCACAGCAAAGGCAAAGCGATAGCCGTAGAAGGCCTCCGCAGGGGCGGGCAGCAGATACACAACCACCGCAATGGCAAGGGCGCACAGCAGTCCAAACGAGACAGCCGTTTTGTTCTTGTGCCGCAGGGCGTGGCAGGTCATCAGAAGATACACGATCAAGCAGCCCACGACGCTCAATAGCTGGGAAATGCGGGCAGAGCCGCCGCTGGTCATCAGGCTGTCCATGCGAAGCCCTTCGATAATCAGCCGACCCGCACCATAGAGCAGCACATACCAGACGAACAGGTCGCCGGGACGGCGGCAGGGCTTGCGCAGACAGCGCAGGGCAATGAATACGCCGAAGTCCCACAGGGATTCATAAAAGAACGTCGCCATGTGCCAGACCTGCGTGCCGCCCTCCGGGATCAGCACGGCCATGGGGAAAAACTGAAACGCGGGATTTGTGATGGGAAGTCCATAGGCCTCCATGTTGAAATAATTTCCCCACCGGCCGATACATTGAGCCAGCGCCAGTCCGGGAACGATCATATCAATCAGCGTGAGCAGATTCAGCTTGCGCCGCCGCGCAAAGACGAGCGCCGCAAGGAAGCCGCCGATCAGTCCGCCATAGATGGCCAGCCCGCCCTTCCAGATTTCCAGAATGGCAATGGGATTTTCGCGGAACAGGCTCCACGTAAAGGCTACGTAATACAGCCGTGCGCCGATGATGCCGCAGGGGATCAGCCGCAGGGCCAGATCGACCACGGTATCCTTGGGCAAACCGCGACGCTTTTCCTCTCCCTGCGCCAGCAGCAATGCGGACAAAATGGCGCAGACCATGGTTACGCTGTACCATGGGAGCGTGCCGAAAATGTAACGGCTGGCGGGCATAGCCAAAGCTTGCATACAATTCCTCCTTGGGAAGCCTTTGGAAGCTTCATTATAGAGTGCCGCACGGGGGGTGTCAAGTATGCGTGCGCGGCGGGAAAAAGTTTGTGAAGAAAATGCTTTTCAGATGAAGAAAAATAGGGTATACTATACCTGCCCGGCAAAACCAAGCGATGACGTGCGGCGGAGGCGGACAAAAAACAGGCTCCTGATTGACCGCCGAGACGAAAAGCCAAGGCGGGAGATGGGAAAAGGAGGAAACAGGCATGATGTGTATGAGATGCGTTCCTTAACGTGCGTTTGGAACGCTTTTTTGGTACAAAAACCCAACATGGAGGCGCGTAATGAGCGACGTGCGGCTGGGCTTTGTGGGCGTTGTGGTGGAGGATCGCCACGAGGCCGGAAGGGTGAACGAGATCTTATCCTCCTTCGGCGGAATGATTCGAGGACGCATGGGCGTGCCCGATCAGGAGACGGGCCATGCGGTGATCGGGCTGATCGTCGAGGGAACCAATGAGCAGATCGGGGCCATGACGGGACGTTTGGGGAATCTTCCCGGCGTGACGGTCAAGAGCGCCCTGACCAACAAAAAGGAAAAGCAAACGACAAAGGAGCATGATTTATGAAGAAGCTTTTTGCGGCGCTGCTGGCGCTGTGCATGGTTTTCAGTCTTTCTGCGGTTGCGCTGGCCGAGGACACGGTGAATGTTTATGCGCTGAAGGGCCCCACGGGCATCGGCATGGTGCAGATCATGGCGGAGAACGATGGCACGTATGCTTTCACGCTGGCGGGTGCGCCGGATGAGGTAGTTGCGGCGGTGGCCAGCGGCAATGCGGACATTGCGGCGGTGCCGACGAATCTGGCGGCGACGCTGAACAAGAAGACCAACGGCAATGTGCAGTTGCTGGCGCTGAACACGCTGGGTGTGCTGTCCATCCTGAGCGACGATGACAGCATCAAGACGGTGCAGGATCTGGCGGGCAAGACGATCTATGCGACGGGTCAGGGCTCCACGCCGGAATATGTGCTGAACTACATTCTGGAGGCCAATGATCTGACGGACAAGGTGACGGTGGAATACAAGGCGGAGCATTCCGAGCTGGCGACGCTGGCGGCGGCGGGCGAGGTGCATTTGGCGCTGCTGCCCGAACCGCATGTGACCAGCGTGCTGATGCAGAACGACAAGTTCCATATTGCGCTGGATGTGACGGAGCTGTTCAATGATGCGGCTGCGCTGAAGGGTCAGGAAGGTGCGGTCATGTCCATGGGTTGCGTAATCGTGCGCCGCGATTTTGCGGAAGCGAACCCGGACAAGGTAGCGGCGTTCCTGGAGGCCTATGAGAAGAGCGTGGCCTTTGTCAACAGCGACGCGGCTGCGGCGGGTCAGATGGTGGAGGAGCAGGGTGTGATGCCCAAGGCGGCGATTGCGACGAAGGCGATCCCGAACTGCCACATTGTTTTCGTGACTGGCGCGGAAATGAAGGCGCAGATCGAGCCCTTCTTCCAAGTCCTCTTCGACGCGAACCCCAAGTCCATCGGCGGCGAAATTCCCGCAGATGATTTCTATTATGGTGTGGAGTGAGTGAGTTGCGAGGGAGGGGACTTTTCTACAGAAAAGCCCCCTCCCTCGCGCTCCTTCCGCTAAAGATTATTGGGGGG
>USCW01000161.1 GCA_900553315.1 uncultured Eubacteriales bacterium | reverse complement strand
GGCCGCGCCGATTGAGGTTGCGGAACTTCTCTCAGAGAAGCCGCCTCCCTCGCAACACCCCACTCCTCCGTTTCTGCAAAAGGGGAGAGCGCGAGAGGGGGAAACACGCTTTTCAAAGCGTGTTTCCCCCTCTCGCAGTTTTTAATTTTCTTCGTCCTCGTTGTCAAGCTCTTCGTCCAGGAGCTCGAGGTCTTCGTCCTCGGCGGTGTCGGCGTCTTCCTCGTCGCCCTCCTCGCGCTGCTCGGGCAGGGGATTGCCCTGCTCGAAGAACTCCTTGCGAATCTCCGCGTCGATCTCCGCGGCAATCTCGGGATTGTCCTTCAGGTACTGGCGCGTGTTTTCGCGGCCCTGACCGATCCGCTGATCCTTGTAGGAGAACCATGCACCGCTCTTGTGAATGATGTCACGCTCCACGGCCATGTCCAGCAGCGTGCCTTCCTTGCTGATGCCCTGACCATAGATAATGTCAAACTCCGCAACCCGGAAGGGCGGCGCTACCTTGTTCTTGACAACCTTCACCTTCGTGCGGTTGCCCACCACGTCGCTGCCGTTCTTCAGCTGCTCGCCCCGGCGCACATCCAAGCGCACCGACGCATAAAACTTCAGCGCACGTCCGCCGGTGGTCGTCTCCGGATTGCCGTACATCACGCCCACCTTTTCACGCAGCTGGTTGATGAAGATCGCAATCGTACCCGTCTTGCTGACGATACCCGTCAGCTTGCGCAGCGCCTGTGACATCAAACGCGCCTGTAAGCCCACAAAGCTGTCGCCCATCTCGCCGTCGATCTCCGCCTTCGGCACCAGCGCCGCCACGGAGTCAATGACCACCACGTCCAGCGCACCGGAGCGCACCAGCGCTTCCGCAATCTCCAACGCCTGTTCGCCCGTGTCCGGCTGAGAAATGTACAGCTCGTCAATGTTCACGCCCAGCTTCTTTGCATAGGCGGGGTCCAGCGCGTGCTCCGCGTCCACAAAGGCGCAAATGCCGCCCTTCTTCTGTGCCTCCGCCACAATGTGCAGCGCAACCGTCGTCTTACCGGAGGATTCCGGGCCGTAAATCTCAATCACGCGCCCGCGCGGCACGCCGCCCACGCCCAGCGCCAAATCCAGCGCCAGATTGCCCGTGGTAATGACCTCCACGTTTTGATGGGCCTGTTCGCCCAGCTTCATCACCGCACCCTTGCCGTAGGTCTTATCCAAATCCGCCAGCGCGTGCTCAAGAGCCTTGAGCTTCTCCTCCTGCGTGCTGGCCGCGACCGTCGTCGCGTCCTTCTTCTGAGGCGCTGCCTTCTTTGCCGCCATATTTTTCGCCGCCTTTCCGAAATTCCTGTATCGTTACGCTGCTTGTGTTCTGCGCAATAGATTTATTTGTCTTTGTCCTCCGCTTCCAGCCGCACGGCGTTCAGCGCGTTCTTCATCGTCAGCGTCCGAATCCTCGCCCGGTTGCCCGTCAAGTGCAGCGGAATATCATATACGCCCTTCGCCGTGGCAATGCCGAGGAACACCGTGCCCACGGGCCGCTCCGGTGTGCCGCCGTCCGGACCCGCAAGCCCCGTGGCGCTCACCGCAATGTCCACACCCAGACGCTCCCGTGCGCCCTTCGCCATGGCCCGCGCAACCTCTGCGCTTACCACGTCGTATTGCTCGATCATCTCCGCCGGTACGCCCAACAGCATGGTCTTCGACACGCTCTGATAGGTCACAAAGCCGCCCTTCACCACCTGCGAAGCTCCGGGAACCTCCACCATGGAGGACGCGATCAGACCGCCCGTCAGGCTCTCTGCCGTGGCGATGGTCCAGCCGCGCTGCTTCAGCGCCCGCACCGCGGAAAGCGCCAGCGAGCCGCCATCCGTGTCCAGCACGTCGTAGACCACCTTGCCCAGCCGACGGCGAACCTCCTCCACCAGCGGCAGCAGCAGCTTCTCTGCGCTCTCCTTGTCCTTGGCACGGGCCGTGGCGCGCAGCTGCACCTCGCCCAAGGAGCAATAGGGACTCAGCGTGGGATTCTCCTGCTCCTCCAAATCGTGGAGCCGCTGATCCACGTCGCTTTCGCCCATGCCGAAAATGCGGATGTACTTACTCACCAGCACATGCCCCGACCGAGCCTGCAAATAAGGCTCCACCTGATCAACGAACATGGGCTCCAGCTCAAAGGGCGGGCCCGGCAGATGGATGATCACCTTACCCTCGCCCACGGGCACAATGGCTCCGGGAGCCGTGCCGTTGGGGTTGAGCAGGATCGTACTGTCCGGGGTGAACATAGCCTGACTCATGTTGTTGGCTGTCATATCCTTATGATACTGGCGGAAGCGGGTGCGCACCATTTCCTCCGCCTCCGGGAAGACCACCAGCTCCTTGCCTGCCACCTTTGCGGCGACACGCTTGGTAATGTCGTCCACCGTAGGCCCAAGGCCGCCGGAGGTAATCACCACATCCGCCCGGCTGAGCGCCAGCCGATAGGCCTCCTCCAAGCGCTGGGCGTTATCGCCTACCACGTCCTGATGATATTGGCTGATGCCCAGCGCACTCAGCCGCCGGGACAAAAACTGCGCGTTGGTGTTCAGCACCTGCCCCATCAGCAGCTCGGTGCCCACGCAAAGAATCTCCGCAACCATCGCTTATTTCGCTTCCTTATCGAACAGTACGCTGCCGTTTTTCACAAAGTATCCCACGCCGCTCAGCAGGGTGATCATCAGCACCCACAGGCACAGGATGCCGCCGACCCAGTCGCGCATGACGGGCTGACGTGCGATCATCAGCCACAGGATCAGCACGATCTGGCTTACGGTCTTGATCTTGCCCAGCTTGCCCGCGGCGATGACCTTGCCCTTGGTCACGGCGATCATGCGCAGACCGTCCACGCACAGCTCCCGTGCCAGAATCACCACCGTCACCCATGCCAGCATCAGGCCGTGCTGAATGAGCATGATAAACGCGCTCAGGGTCAGCAGCTTATCGGCCACCGGGTCAAGGAATTTGCCAAGATCGGTCACTATGCCCTGCTTGCGGGCAATATAGCCATCCAGAAAATCCGTGAAGGCGGCCAGCGCAAACACGATCGTCGCCAGCGTGTTGCACACGGGCGTATTGGGATACATCAGCGCCACCATCACCGGAATCAGCACCATCCGCGCTACTGTCAAACGATTGGGCAGATTCATACCCGCTCCCCCTTTAGGTCATAGGTATCCGCTCCCGTGAGCTTCACCTGCACAAACTCGCCTACCGTGGGCGCTTCCTTTGCGGTAAAGACGATCGCACCGTCCGCGTCGGGAGCCTCGCGCTCGGAGCGGCCCAGATAGAAGCCGTCCTTCGCGTCCGTCACCAGCACCTTTTCGACAGTACCTATGCGCTTCTGGTTGTTTTCCAGCGAAATCTGCGCCTGAAGCGTCATCAGGCGGTCGAGACGATCCTGCTTGACCTCCTCGGGAATCTGATCGGGCATGGACGCGGCGGGCGTATCCTCCTCCGGCGAATAGGCAAACGCACCCATCCGGTCGAACCGCTCCTCCTTCACGAAGTCCAGCAGCTCTTGGAACTGCGCCTCCGTCTCGCCGGGGAAGCCCACAATCAGGCTGGTGCGCAGGGTCAGCCCCATAGCGCGGGATTTATCCAGAATGCGCCGCACGTCCGCCGAGGTGCCCCGGCGGTGCATCCGACGCAGAATGTCATCATTGATGTGCTGGATGGGCAGATCAAGGTATTTGCAGATATTGGGATGAGCGGCCATGACCTCCAGCAGACGGTCGTCCGCCTCATCGGGATAGGCATACAGCACGCGGAGCCACTCCACGCCGGGCACCTCCGCCGCCTGTGCCATCAGCTCTGGCAGCAGGGACTTCTCCTGCCAGTCCGTACCGTAGCGGGTGGTGTCCTGCGCGATCATAATATGCTCCTTCACGCCCTGCGCCGCAAACCGCCGCACCTCGCGCATCACGTCCTCCATGGGACGGGAGCGGTAATTGCCGCGAATCAGCGGAATCGCGCAGTAGGTGCAGCGGTTGCTGCATCCGTCGCCGATGCGGATATATGCGGTATATCCCGGTGTGGTGAGCACGCGATCATGCTCCAAAAAGGTGTTTTTCACCCCGCACAGGGAGCGCCGCTTGTGATCCTTCATGGCCGCGTCCACCGCACCGACCAGCTGATCGTACTGGTTCACGCCCATCAGCAGGTCGATCTCGGGAATTTCCTCCATCAGCGCCTTTTCATACCGCTGAGCCAGACAGCCTGTGACCACCAGCAGCTTGCAGTTGCCGGTCTGCTTATACTGCGCCATTTCGAGAATGGTGTCGATGGACTCCTCCTTGGCGGGTCCAATAAACCCGCAGGTGTTCACCATCAGCACGTCCGCCTCTGCCGGATCCCCGGTAAAGACGTATCCCGCATCCTTAAAAAGCCCCAGCGCCGTCTCCGAATCCACAAGATTCTTCGTACAGCCCAGAGAAATCATGCCAACCTTCATCAACGTTCCTTCGAACCCCTCTTTGCAGTCTCGCTGCCCAACGCGAACGCGCCGAACAGCACCCCTATTTTATCACAGCTTTCCCGCATTGCAAAGGGGAACAGCAAAAGATCAATGCGGGGTGTAGCTTTTCGACGTAACGAAAAAAGCAGCCTTCCCTCTTTGAACCGCACCCCGTCAAGAGGACAGAGAAAAAATATAAAGTTTTCCCGGCCAGC
>USCW01000160.1 GCA_900553315.1 uncultured Eubacteriales bacterium | reverse complement strand
GGGCGGGCGCATTGATAAGGTCACGCAGCCGGAGAAGGATACGCTGGTGCTGCTGATACGGGCGGGAAGCGCGAACCAGCGGCTTCTGCTGTGCGCAAGCCCGAATAACGCACGGTGCCACCTGACCGCGCAGAATTATCCCAATCCGCTGGAGCCGCCCATGTTTTGTATGCTCCTGCGGAAGCAGCTGCTGGGCGGACGCATTATGTCCCTCAAGCAGATTGGCGGCGACCGCGTGGTGCATCTCACCGTGGATACGGTGGACGAGCTGGGCGACCACGTGAACCGCGTGCTGATCCTTGAGGTCATGGGTCGGCACTCGAACTTGATCCTGACCGACGGGAACGGCCGCATGATCGACGCGGCACGCCATGTCAGTCAAGATATGAGCCGCGTGCGGCTGATCCAGCCCGGACTCACCTACGCGCCGCCGCCCGGTCAGGATAAGCTTGACCCCGCCGAGGCCACCGCAGAAAAGCTCCTGCCGTATCTGGAAAAGAACGCCGCTCTGCCCTTGCAGAAGGCGCTGGGGCAGTCCCTGTCTGGCTACTCCGCACAGGCGGCACGGGAACTGTGCTGCCGCGTCACGGGCAGCAATCAGATAACAGTCGAGGCCGGCGAGCTGCCCCGTCTGGCGGAACGCATCGCGGACTTTTTGCAGCGGATGCCCAGCCTTACCCCGCCCGTGGTGCTGGTAGACGAGCATGGCGACCCGGCGGACGTGTTTCCCTTCCCCTATGTCAGCTGTGACACCGAACGCCAGCAGCCCGCCGCAAGCCTCAGCGCCGCCTTGGAGCGTTACTTCGGCGTGCGCGACCAGAAGGATCGCATTGACCAGAAGTCCGCGTCCATGGTGCGGCTGCTGAAAACGCATATCGAGCGGTGTGAGAAGAAGCTGGCTCTGCAAAACGAGGAGCTGGAAAACGCGGGACGTATGGAAGAATACCGCCTCATGGGCGAATTGCTCAACGCCAACCTGTGGCAGCTCCATCGTGGACAGGAGGCCGCCACCGTGCAGAACTTCTATGACGAAAACGGCGCAGAGATCACCATCCCCATGGATAAGCAGCTCACCCCGGCTCAGAACGCCCAGCGGTATTTCAAGAAATACCAAAAGGCACGTTCCGCCCGTGACACGGCGGCGCAGCAGAAGGAAAAAACGCTGGCGGAGCTATCCGTGCTGGAAAGCGCCCTGCTGGACGTGGGCAAGTGCGTGGGCGAAAGCGAGCTGAACGAGATTCGCGGGGAGCTTCAGCGCATGGGCTATATCCGCGCCACCATGAACCGCCGTCAAATAAAGCAGCTTCCGCCCAGCAAGCCCTATCACTACCGTTCCTCAGACGGCATCGACATTTATGTGGGCAAAAATTCCCTGCAAAACGACCGCCTGACCGGCAGCGCCCGGGGCGGCGAAATGTGGCTCCACGCCAAGGACATGCCCGGAAGCCACGTCATCATCCGCACGGAGGACGCGGTGCCGGAAACGACCCTGAAGCAAGCCGCCCAGTTGGCGGCGTGGTACAGCAAGGGGCAGCGCTCCAGCAGCGTGCCCGTGGACTACACCCTGCGCAAGTTCGTGAAAAAGCCCGGCGGCGCAGCCCCGGGATTCGTCCATTACACCAACCAGAAGACCGCCTTCATGACCGTATCGGAGAGCGACATTCGGGCGATTGAGCTGGTCGAAGAGTGAGCATTCACCCGCAGAAGGAGGAAAAATTATGATGCTGTTTCGTGCCGTAAAGCAGACGGACGCGGCCCGTCTGGCAGAGCTTCGCCGCCCGGGCGCGGCCCCGGAGGTACAGCGGGCCTTGAGCGCGGCCGCCATTGCGCAGGAACTGGACAGCCTGACGCCCGTGTTTCCCTGTCTGGTGGCGGAGATCGACGGACAGGTGGAAGCCTGTGCCTTCGCCGCACCCCTGCGCCCGGAAAGCGCCTATCAATGGGATGTGGAGCTGCACATTTTCGTGTCGGAGGAGCGCCGCCGTCAGGGCGTAGGCTCCGCGCTGCTGCTGCGGCTCATGCGCGTGCTGTCCGTGCAGGGGTTCCTGCAGCTGTGTGCTGCGGTGGCGCTTCCGGACGATGCCTCGCAGGGCTTTTTAACCGCCTGCGGCTTTGCGGCAGCGGGCAAGCTGCCGGGCGTGGCCTATCGAGACGGGGCGTGGCGCGATCTTATGTGGATGATGCGTCCGCTGGCGGAAAAACCCGCGTATCCCACGCCGCCCACCCCCTTTGAGAGCTTCGAAAAGGAGGAGCTGGCGGCGCTGATCCTGTGATCGGACAGCGCTTGTTCCAAAGAAGAAGCCTATGCTGAACTATCGAAGCCTTACCGCCGCCGATGATGCGACGCTGGCAAGCATCATCCGCACCAGCTTGGAGCAGATGCACCTAAACCTTCCGGGAACGGCTTACTTCGATCCGGAGCTTGACCATTTGAGCGCTTATTATGCGCGGGAGCCGAAAAAGCGCACCTATTTTGTTGCGCTGGATGATGCGGGACAGGTTGTGGGCGGTGTTGGCGTTGCGGAATTTGCCCCCATCCCCAACTGTGCGGAGATCCAAAAGCTCTACCTGAGCGACGCAGTCAGGGGAAAGGGCTACGGCAAGGAGCTCATGCGCCTTGCGGAAACGTGGGCCAAGGAGGCCGGGTATCGACAGCTTTATCTTGAAACGCACAGCAACTTACAAATTGCGATCAAGCTCTATAAAAAGCTTGGCTTTACGGAGATTGAGCGGCCCAAGGAAGTGCTGCACAGCACGATGGATCACTTTTATATCAAGCATCTGTGACCGCGTGCGATATGTAGGGAACGTATCAACAAACATCAAGGAGGGAGACGCATGAAGGACAAGCGCTTTGAAAAAATCTACGAGCAGGGCATCGTAGACGCGATGGAGATTTGGGTCGATAAGGAAACCGGCGTGAACTATCTGTTTCACCGGGACGGCTACGGCGGAGGCCTCACGCCGCTGCTGAACGCCGATGGCAAGCCCGTCATATTCCCCAATGCCAAGCCGCAAAATTAAAACGCAGGACGGAGGAAGCACGCATGAACACGCCGGATGAACGGCTCATTCAGGTCACCCCCGCGCCCCGGCAGGTCGCGCTTCAGGAGATGGAGTTTTACGCCTTCGTGCATTTCACGGTGAACACCTTCACCGACCGAGAATGGGGCGACGGCACGGAAAACCCGTCCATTTTCAACCCGGCAAAGCTGGACGCGGAGCAATGGGTGCGGGCACTGAAGGACGCGGGCATGAAGGGCCTGATCCTCACCTGCAAGCACCACGACGGCTTCTGCCTCTGGCCCAGCAAATACACCCGGCACAGCGTAGCCTCCAGCCCTTACAAGGGCGGCAAGGGCGACGTAGTGGGCGAGGTCGCGGAGGCGTGCCGCCGGGGCGGCCTGAAGTTCGGCGTTTACCTGTCCCCATGGGATCGGAACCAGCCCCTGTACGGCACGGGCAAGCCCTATGATGATTACTTTGTGAACCAGCTCACCGAGCTTTTGACGAACTACGGCGAAATTTTCGACGTGTGGTTTGACGGCGCGTGCGGCGAGGGCCCCAACGGCAAGAAGCAATATTACGATTGGGAGCGATATTACGCGACCATTCGTGCCTTGCAGCCCGGGGCGTGCATCAGCGTCTGCGGCCCGGATGTTCGCTGGTGCGGCAATGAAGCGGGCGATACCCGTCCCTCAGAGTGGAGCGTCGTTCCCCGCCGCATGATGGACACAGAACGCATTGCCTCCAGCAGCCAGCAGACAGACGACGCGGCTTTCCGTCAGAAGAAGCTCACCGCGCAGATGCAGGATCTCGGCAGCCGGGAAGCGCTGGCGGACGAGCCGGAGTTGATCTGGTATCCGGCGGAGGTAAACACCTCCATCCGTCCCGGCTGGTTCTGGCACGAAAGCGAGGACGCACAGGTGCGTCCGCTGGCAGAGCTGATGGACATTTACGAAAAGTCCGTGGGCGGCAACGCCACCATGCTGCTGAACGTTCCTCCGGACAGGGACGGCCTGTTCCGTCCGCAGGATGTGCGGCGCTTGCAGGAGATCGGCGCGTATCTGCGCCGCACCTATGGGCATAACCTGCTGACGGAGGGCGGGACGCTCACGGCTGTACCAGCGGGTCTGCCGGGACATGAAGCCGCCTGTCTGTGCACGGAGGATGAAAGCTATTATCAGCCCGCCGCGGAAGCGCTTCCCGTGGAGATAACGGTGCAGCTTGACCGCCCTGCGGCGCTGCATCGGCTGGTGCTTCGGGAGCAGCTTCGCCTCAGTCAGCGTGTGGAGCGCTTTGCCGTGGACGCGTGGGTGCAGGACAGCTGGCAGCAGATAGCGGAGGGCACAGTCATCGGCAATAAGAAGATCGTTCCCCTGCCCGACGTAATCACCGACCGTCTCCGGGTGCGCATTCTGGACAGCCGCGGCGTACCTGCGCTGCGCTTTCTGGGCGTGTACGCCGCAGAATAAACATCCATCATCCGCAAACAAATCTCTACGGCGGGGCTTCAAAAAGGGCTCCGCCTATTTCATTTGGTTTTCTGATGGACATTTTGCACGGGGTATGCTATAAAAAGAGTAAAGGCAATACCGCACAATTCGTCGGCAGCGTAGGCGATGCCTTTTCCTCCATCTGCTGCTGGCAGATTTTTCGATTTACCTCCAGTAAACCTTCAAAATCTGC
>USCW01000159.1 GCA_900553315.1 uncultured Eubacteriales bacterium | reverse complement strand
CGCCGCGACCTGCCTACGTTGGAGTACGCTCAAATTGCAAAGTGAGCGGACCGAAGGGGTGACGGGGGCGATCGGAAAGCTGGCAGACGGCCTCCGTCCACCGCCTCGTGTCCGGAGGACACGTAATAGTAACTTGTGGCGGCTTTGCCGCCACCCATTGCCTCCTTCCGCAGAAGGAGGGGAACCATCCGCAAAGCGGATGGTGGAGGATACACCCCATCCCATCACAAAAAGCGCCACGGCAAATCACGCTGCCGTGGCGCTTTTTCATGCTGTTTACACAGGTTACACAAAAACTATTTCATGTAACCTGCATAACGAAACGCCTTATATCACAAGACTTTCAAAGGTTACAGCAGCTTGCATTCCAATGTAATCTTATGTTTCTGCGTTCAACGGCTGCGCCTTCTTTGGCATTTTTCGTGCAACGATCAGGTAGCACAGCATATGGATAGCGAATGTTGCGGCCCAAGAGATGGGATAGGAGATATATAGCGTATTCAGCGTGGGATTTGCGGCAAAGATGGTATAGATCCACACAATGCGCAGCAGACATGCGCCTGTCAGCGAGACGATCATGGGGATGATGGAGTAGCCCATGCCGCGCATTTGGCCCACCATGGTATCCATCATGCCGCAGAGGTAATAGGTCGGGCAGATCACGGCCATACGCATCAGGCCAAAGCGAATCACGTCCGGGTCGGTGTTATAAATGCTCAGCAGTTGTGCGCCCAGCGTCAGGAAGATCAGGCCAAGGCCAAGGCCGATAACGAACACGGTGCCGAGGCACAGCCACAGGGTACGCCGGACGCGGGGGTAATTCCGTGCGCCGTGGTTGGCGCTGGCGAAGGTCATGTCGGCCTGATAGACGGAGTTCATGGAGGTATAGATGAAGCCCTCGAGGTTCGCGGCGGCGGCGTTGCCAGCCATGGCTACGGAGCCAAAGGAGTTCACTGCGGACTGGATCAGCACATTGGAGATAGAGAACAGGCTGCCCTGCAAGCCTGCGGGGAGGCCGATGCGCAGAATGTCCAGCAGACTCTGCTTATGGATTTTCAGCAGGTGAGGATCCAGCCGAATCACGCTGTCAGAGCGCAGCAGACAGGTCAGCACCAGCACCATGGAGATCACCTGCGAAGCGACGGTAGCGATGGCCACGCCCGCCACGCCCAGATGGCACACGATCACAAGAAACAGGTTCAGCAGGACGTTGATCAGGCCGGAGATGGTCAGATAGTACAGCGGACGCTTCGTATCGCCCACGGCGCGAAGGATGGACGCGCCGAAGGTGTAGAGCATGTTAGCGGGCATTCCAAGGAAATAAATCTGCATATACAGCGTTGCGCTGTCAATAACGTCCTCCGGGTTGCCCATGAGGGTCAGCAGGGGACGTGCCAGCACGAAGCCCAGTACGCCCATCAGCACGCCGCCGATGCACGCCACGACGATGGCGGTATGCACGCCCTGATGCACGGCGCGGGGATCGTTTGCGCCGTAGGCCCGGGCAATGACAACGCTTGCGCCCACGCCAAGACCCATGAAAACGTTGATAATCAGGTTAATCAATGCGCCGGTGGAGCCCACGGCGGCCAGCGCCTGCGGGCCGACGAACTGGCCGACCACTACCACGTCCGCGGCGTTGTACAGCAGCTGTAATACGCCGGTGAGGATCAGGGGCAGGGTGAAGCGGAGAATCTTTGGCAGCAGCGGGCCGCTGCACATGTCCATTTCATAGTGGCGGGTATTACGCATAGGTGGGCAGTCTCCTTTTGTCCGTTGTTCAGTTGATACGGCTGGTTAGCTGTAGGTAAGTCATGGCGGGACTGTTGAAGAGCCGGCCGGGCTGGTAGGAATAGTAGGGGCTTGCGCCCAGTCCGGGGCTGATGTATTGGGGGATACCGTTCAGGTAATCCAGCCCGGTGATCAGCTGATCCTCCGGGAACCAGCCGTAGGCCGGGCAATAGAGCGCACCGCCGCCGGGCAGCCGCCATTGTCCGCCGCAGTAATGGCCCGCGAGAATCAGCGAAACATGGTGGAAGGAGAAGGTCTGCGTTTTTTCTGTCCAAGCCATCATGGTGGTTACGTAATCTCGGGTCAGGGGCGTGTGGCTGACAGCCACCTGAATATCCTCGTCCTTGATGGTTTGCAGCTTCTCACGAATGCTGGCCAGCTTTGCCAGTTGATAATCCGCTACGCGGAGCTGTGCCGCCTGATCGGGGGAAAGAATCACGTCCGGCTGACTCAACGCGTCATGCTGCGCCTGATAGGCCGCCTCGGTGGAGTCCAGATCAAGGCTGTACAGGTATTCCGGTACGAGCCACAGCGTGGACTTGCCGCGCACCTGCGCCTCAGGTTCATCCAGATAAATCGCGCCGTGCGCCACCGCGGCTTCCAGCCAGTCCGCATAGGGCGAAACGCTGTCATGCGCGGTCGGGTTCAGGGGCGAGGGGTCGCTGTCTCCGGCGATAATGTACACGGAAACATCCTTGGGCAGCATGTCCAATAATTGCAGCAGGGGTTCCGTATCCCCGCTTTCGCCCACCATATCGCCGGTAAGGACGATGCAGGACACGTTGCGCTTGGTTACGACCTTTTGCAGCGCGGAGCCGTCCCGACCCAAATGTGCGGCATGGAGGTCGCTTAGATGCAGAATGGAAAAGCTTTCCAGATCGTTCGGCAGCGTTTCCACGGTAATGCGCTGGGTGAGGTACTCCACCTGGCTGTTGGTGGCCAGATTCAGGATAAAGACCGTCAGCGCGCCCAGCAGCACAAGCGTCAGCAGCCACAAAAAAAATGTGCGCACCGGATGAGATGTTTTCCGGGGTGCGAAGATATAGGTGTTCTTGTGTCGGCGTCCCATGGCGTCCTCCCTGAAAGCATGGTTTCGATTTCATTATAAACCTTTTTTCGATACATGCAAGATGGCGCAATGGAATTTCCTGCGGTGGAATTCTACTGAAAAAGTAGTTTCTTTTCCGGCGGGAATATGATATGATAAAAAGCGGTGCAAACCAAAATCCAATGGAAAATATAGGAGTCAAAATGATTACAGTCAGCAATGTTTCCCTGACCTTCGGAGGGCAGAAGCTGTTCTCCGGCGCGGACGTGAAATTTCTGCCCGGCAACTGCTATGGCATCATCGGGGCCAACGGCGCGGGCAAGTCCACCTTCCTGCGGATCCTTTCCGGGGAGCTGGAGCCCACCACCGGCACCGTGACCATTCCCGCTAATCAGCGTCTGTCCACCCTGAAGCAGAACCAGTTCCAGTATGATGATTATCCTGTGCTGGACACGGTCATCATGGGCAATCAGCGGCTGTATGACATTATGAAGGAGAAGGATGCGCTCTACGCCAAGCCCGATTTCTCCGAGGCTGACGGGGAGAAGGCCGCCGAGCTGGAGGGCGAGTTTGCCGAGATGGACGGCTGGAATGCGGAGAGTGATGCCGCGACGCTGCTGCAAGGCCTCGGCATTGGCGAAAATCTGCATTACACGCCCATGGGCGAGTTGACCGGCGGCGAAAAGGTGAAGGTGCTGCTGGCACAGGCGCTGTTCGGACATCCGGATATTCTGCTGCTGGACGAGCCTACCAATAACTTGGACAACAAGTCCGTTACGTGGCTGGAGGATTTCCTGATGGATTTCCCCGGCACGCTGATTGTGGTCAGCCACGACCGGTGGTTCCTGAACAACATCTGCACGCACATTGTGGACATCGACTACAATCAGGTGAAGCTCTACGTGGGCAACTATGATTTCTGGTATGAGTCCAGCAAGCTGATGCAGTCCATCATGAACGACCAGAAGAAGCGCCGCGAGGACAAGATCAAGGAATTACAGGCCTTCATTCAGCGCTTCTCCTCCAACAAGTCCAAGGCGAAGCAGGCTACGAGCCGCAAGAAGATTCTGGATCAGCTGACCATTGAGCAGATGCCCGCGTCCTCCCGGCGCTATCCGTGGGTATGCTTTACGCCTGACCGCGAGGCGGGCAAGGACATCCTGAAGGTGGAGAACATCAACTATACGCAGGATGGTGTGCAGCTGCTGAAGGATGTATCCTTCATTTTCAACAAGGGCGACAAGATCGCGCTGGTAGGCTCCAACGAACAGGCGCAGACGGCGCTGTTCAAGATTCTGAACGAGGAGCTTCAGCCGGACAGCGGTTCCTTCAAGTGGGGTGTGACGATCTCCACCAGCTACTTCCCCAAGGATAACAGCAAGTTTTTTGAGGGCTGCAAGCTGAACATGATGGAGTGGTTTGCGCAGTATTCTCCCGAGCAGCTGGAAAGTTACATGCGCGGCTTCCTCGGTCGGATGCTGTTCAGCGGCGACGATGTGTACAAGCCCGTATCGGTATTGTCCGGCGGTGAGAAGGTACGCGTGATGCTGTCCCGGATGATGCTGTCCGGTGCGAACTTCCTGATGCTGGATCAGCCCACGAACCACCTTGACTTGGAGTCCATTACGGCGGTGAACAACGGTCTGATCAGCTTCCCCGGCAACGTACTTTTCACCAGTCAGGATCACCAGTTCATCACGACCATTGCGAACCGCATTATCGAGATCAAGCCCGACGGCACCATTGCTGACTACTACTGCAACTACGAAGAATACCTCGAAAAAACCAAGGCGTAATGAGGGGTGTGTGAGTTTGCGAGGGAGGGGGTTTGCAGGACGTGCAAGTCCCGGTT
>USCW01000158.1 GCA_900553315.1 uncultured Eubacteriales bacterium | reverse complement strand
GATGCCGTGCCGCAAAGGCCCGCGCCTCCACCGTACCCAGTGTCCACGCGTCGCCGGGACGCACCGTGTGCAGCTCCATCTGCGGGCATTGCTGCACCTCCCGCCGCACGGGCGAGCTTTCATCCTCCGGGCCATAAACCGGCAGCGGACGGAAATCCGCGCCCCGCCGTGCCGCCACGCTGGCCATGCGATAGATCAGCGGCAGTACGTCGCTGCAATGATCGCCATGCCAATGGCTGAACACCAGCGCCGTCAAGTCCTCCGGAGGCGTCATTCCCGTCAGCCGAGCCAGCGTTCCGCAGCCGAGATCAAGCTGAATCGCCGTATTCCCCGCCGTCAGCAGATACCCGGAGCAGCCGCTCCCGGGCGCGGGAAAGGGGCCGTTCATCCCCAACACCGTCAATTCCATCCGTTTTTCCTCCTCGTCAGCGCGGCAGGGTCGGAAGCTGCTCCCGGCCCTCCATGCGGAATACGCCAATGTCGCCCACGATCAGCAGGATGGGCGCCAGCACCTCCAGGACATAGATAATATTCAGCCCGGAGCTGATAAGCGTTGTGATGCTGGACGCCAGCATCATGACCGCGAACACGATCGATACGATCAGCAGCCTGCGCCGCTTGCCGCCCAGCAGGCCGAACAACCCCGCGAGGCTCTCCACCAGTCCCACCGCCAGCATCGTCAGCGCCATGACCAGCACTGCATGGGAGGCCGAGGCCACATCCAGCACCTCCGCGCCGTCCTCGATCTCCTCTCCGGCTTCCAGCAGTTTGCTTTCCTCTTCCTTGCTGAAGTCCACCATGGCCTGACTGAGCTGACCCTGGGACATCAGCATGGAGCCGCCCATCACCAGATAATAGGCCGCAAAGGACAGCACAAGCACCGCCGCAATCTTCAGTAAATTCCGCACGTCTGGTTTTCCTCCTTAGTTTGCTTAGTTTGTCAGTTCAAAGCTTGTTTCCGCGCCCGAGGCCTCCAAGGCCCGATATTGGGCGTTGATCTCCTCGTATTCCGCACGGCGCAGGGCGGGCGCACAGTATTCGCAGCGCTTCAGGGACGCATAAGGCTCCTGCTCCAATTCCCCGTAGGTGAAGGCTTGCATCGTCACGTTCTTGCTGTTTTTGATGCTGTAGCACGTCGCCTGACTGTGATAGCTCACGCCGCCGTTGGGGTTGTAATACAGCTGGAAATCGTCCGCAGGAATGGGGATCTGCCGTCCGGGCCAGTCCTCCCAGATCAGCAGCTTCACGTTCTTCGCCCGGTTGTTCCACAGCCACGCCATGTTGACGCCCTCCGGCGTGCGCTTGCGCTGGACGCGGAGACAGCCGTGACTGGCCCGCTTGCCCAAGTCCGGCTCGGTATAGCCGTAGTTCTTGCTGCCGTCCCTGTTGAGAATATAGGGCACCTCGTGCATCTTGTCGCCGTCGTTGAAGCGCATTCCCATGGCGCAATGCATGTTGCCGCTCATGAAGCCGCCCGACGCGCTGACGATCAGGTATTCCCCGGACATCGTCTCATTCCACGGCTGATCCTTATTCACCAGTCCCGTAGAACACAGCATCGTGGCATACAGCTTTCCCTCCTTGAACAAATACAGCCGCTGGGTCAGCTTGTCCACCACCAGCCCGTATTCCTGCGAGGGCGTGATCTGCTTGAGCTTCTTTGTGGGCACATAGCCGCTGATGAACTTCGCATAGGCCTTGACCTTGCTGTCCGCGAAGGAGCTGGAATAGGCTTCGATGCGGCTCCAGCCGTTATCGAGGGTCTCCAGCACATGCACGCCCTGCGAGGCGCAGGTGATCTCTCCCACCGCCTCCGCATCGTCGCTGGGCTCGCTCCGCACATAAATGAACGCCTGTTGATGCCCGTCCACCACGGTGATGGGCTGCATCAGCACCTCCCACACCGCCGCCTCGTCGGTAATGTCCATGGGCAGCGTCCAGTAATTCAGCGAGGTGTCCGACGTATCCGTACTGCGATAGCTTGGCGTAAAGCTTCGGACCGCCGTCGGCTGAGGCGTATCCGCAGGGGGCTCCGTCTCTGCGGGAGCCTCCGTCGCGGCGGGCTCCGGCGTGTTCGTCGGCGCAGGAGTCTCCGTGGGCGTATCCGTTGCCGCCTCCCGCAGGAAGCCCGACACCGTCGCCGTCACATGCTCCTCGTTGGAGTCAAAGCCCGTATCGTCCGTCAGCACCAGCGCAAAGGCATAGTCTCCGTCAGGCAGCGTCGCACCGTCCGGAAGCGTGCCGTCCCACGTTACCTCGCAAGGCCCCGCTTCGGCCACAGCGCTTCCCAGCGCCTGCCGTGTTCCCGCCGCGTCATAGACGCTCCACGTCACCGTGCCGTACTGGCTGGCCGTGAACGTCACCCGCAAAGGCGTTTCCGGTGTAACGTCCCCGTTTTCCAGCCGCAGATGGTTCATATACGGCGCATAGGGGCCAATATGAATGGGCACGGAGGACGTTTCCTCTCCCAGGCGCACCGTCAGGTGAAAAGTCCCCTCCGGCGCGGGAACGCCCTCATAGGTGCCGTTCCAGATCAGCTCATTCGTCCCCGCTGTACTGGCGCGATCCGGGTCGATCATCAGCACCGTATTTCCCGCGTCGTCCACAAGCTGAATGCACGCCTCCCCCGCTTCGGGAGCCTCATAGGCCAGCGTCACGCCCTTTCCGGGACGCACCGTCTCCGTCACGGGCAGCACCGTCAGCTGCGTCGTTTCCTCCGCCAGCGCCATGCACAGCAGCGCCGCGCACAGCGTCAGCAGAAAAACAAGCCGTTTGCGCATGTCGTTTCCTCCTTCATTTACAGCGGCATGGGGCGCAGGGTCTCCGTTAATTTGTCCGCGCTGTCCACATGCAGCGGGCAGGGATGTTTGTCAAACCGATGCTCCTCATCCAATAGACACCCCAGCATTCCCGCGTTCGCCGCCGCGTCCACGTCCAACGGACGGTCGCCGATCATCACGCACCCCGCCGGGTTCAGGTCATGCTTCTTCATCAGATACAGCAGGCTGTCCGGCGCAGGCTTGCGCGGAAAGCCGTCCGTGCCCAGCACCACGTCGGTGAAGCAGTCTTGCAGACCGTTCGCCTCCAAGTATTTCCACGCCAGCGGACCCCGGTGCGTTACCAGATAATGCCGTCCGCCAAGCCGCGTCAGCGCGTTCAGCGCTTCGGGAATCCCCGGCACCGCCCGGATATGCTCCGGCGGCAGTCGGTCTTCCTCCTCGCGGAAGCCCTTCATCAGCGTCCGCCGAACCGCCTCATCCCCCGCCGCGCAGGCTCGCGCACACGCGCCGAGGCTGTCCTTCATCAGCGTCAGCACCCGTTCCGGTTCCGCCGCAATGCCGACCCGTTCCGCCGCCCGAACGAAGCACGCCACCATGCCGGGATAGGTATCCATCAGCGTGCCGTCAAAGTCCCAGAAAAACTCCGTCAGCGCGGGTGCATTCAGCGCCAGCGCCCGAGCCACGGGCGTGTCCGCCGGGCAGAAGGCATATTGCAGCAGCTCCCGCGGCTCCGCCAAGGTGCAGTCCTCATGCTCGGTGCAGCGGGGCGCATTCAGCGCCTCGCACCGCAGGAAGGTAAAGTGGATGCCCTCACAGTCCGCTTCCCGCACGATCTGCGGCGGAGACACCTCCAAACTCAGCTCCTCCCGCAGCTCCCGCACAAGACAGTCTGCGGGTGTTTCTCCGCTTTCTTCCTTACCGCCGGGAAATTCCCACAGGTGGGCGTTTTTGCGTCCCGGCCCCCGCTTGAAGATCCAGATTTTCTCTCCCTGAAAGCACAGTCCGGCCGATACTCTCATTCGCAGCGCTCCCGCAGCAGGGCGATCTCACGAGCGTACCCTGCCAAGTCGTTTGGTGTTTCCAGATAGAAGGGCTTCTCCCGCAGGGCGGGATGTGTCATTACATGAACGATCGCGTCCAGCCCCAGCGTACCCTCGCCGATTTTCTCATGACGATCCTTATGTGCGCCCAGCGGGTTCTTGCTGTCGTTCACATGGACGGCCTTCAGTCTTTCCAGTCCGATCACCTTATCAAACTGCGTCAGCACGCCGTCCAGATCATGGACAATATCATAGCCCGCATCGTTGACGTGGCAGGTATCGAGGCACACGCCGAGCTTTTCCCGATGCTCCGTGCGGTCGATGATCTCCCGCAGCTCCTCGAAACGGCTGCCGACCTCGCTGCCCTTGCCCGCCATGGTTTCCAGCAGCACGGTGGTGGTCATATCCGGGTTCAGCACGGTATTGAGCATCTCCGCAATGAAGCTGATTCCCGTCTCAACGCCCTGTCCCACGTGGCTGCCGGGGTGGAAGTTATACAAGTTGCCGGGTGTTGCCTCCATGCGCCGAAGGTCGTCCGCCATGGTACGCACGGCAAAGTCACGAACCTTCTCGTCCGCCGAGCAGCCGTTCAGCGTATACGGCGCATGCGCCAGAATCACCGGAATCCCATGCTCCTGCGCAAACGCCTGAAACGCCGCCACGTCCTTCAAGTCCAGCTCCTTCGCGTTTCCCCCACGCGGGTTCCTCGTGAAAAACTGAAACGTGTTCCCGCCCAGCTCCGCGGCCTCCCGCCCCATATGCAAATACCCCTTCGAAGCCGACAAATGACACCCCAGCGTCAACATAAAAACAACTCCTTATTAAGATAGGGAGAACTCCGGGGGAGGCCGCTTCTCTAAGAGAAGCGCCTC
>USCW01000157.1 GCA_900553315.1 uncultured Eubacteriales bacterium | reverse complement strand
TCGGGAGGGAGCGCGAGGGAGGGGCTTCTCTTAGAGAAGCCGCCTCCCTCGCAATTTTCCCCAACTCTTACTTGTTCTTCTTCAGCTGACGAGCCAGACGAAGACCGACGGCCAGACAGAGAATGACGCAGATAATGCACTCGGGGAGCATGTAGGAGCCGTTGTAAACAATGGAGTAAACCCAAGGATTCTGATCGCCCGCATACTCGGCGAAGAAGATCACACCGGAAAGCACCGCCGCTACAAAGCGACCCACGGACGCAAGCACCACACCCGCGGTCAGCCCCAGATTCTCATTGTCCATCTTGGAGAACAGACCCGCCAGACCCATCATGCCAAAGGCAATGGGGTAGTCCAGCAGCATCTGCGGCAGGCTGAGGAAATAAGGCTCAATGATGAACTGCAGAACGCCGTACAGCGCACCCACCAGACAGCCGGGTCCCATGCCGTAGACATAAGAAAACAGCATCAGCGGAAGCATACTGGCCGCCGTGATAGAACCGCCCTGCGGCATCTTCCAAATCTTAATCATGCTCAGCACGCTGCTCAGCGCAATGCAGACCGCACCCATGGCCATCATCTTCGTGTTCCAGACGGTCTTGTGACCGCCCTTGAGACTGCGATAGGCAATTACGCCGCCCACCAGCAGCACCGCCACCACGATCCATGCCCATGCGGGGAATTCGCCAAAGTCCTTGAACGCTGTTTGAAACCAATCTGCCATGAAAAACAACCTCCCTGATTTTGATGAACCGCACCTTGCTCCATAAGAAAAACCCGCGGCATAAGCGCGCGGGAAAGCGTGAATCTGGTGGATTCATCAGAGCGGCATGGCCGCCCTCCGCTTCCCTACGGTAGGATTACCTACACAGGTTCTAAGGGTCGGGTCTTTCACCCTCTCAGCAGCGCACGGAAAAATTTCCGCCGCACGCCCCCCTAGCGGTGGATGCGATTTTCGTGTATTATTATAGCAAACCGTCGAAGGTTGTCAAGGAGGAAAACCATGCGATCCCATTTTTATGCTTATCTGAACCGCATGAAATATATTCGCCGCTGGGGCCTCATGCACTCCACTTCGCCCGAAAACGACATGGAGCACGCCGCGCAGACCGCCCTGCTGGCACATGGCATTGCGCTGATCGCCCGCGAACGCTATCATCGGGACATTGACCCGGAGCATGTGCTGGCGCTGGCGCTGTACCATGATGCGCAGGAGGTCGTGACCGGCGACCTGCCTACTCCTGTGAAGTACCATAGCCCTGAGCTGCAAAGCGCATATCATCGCATGGAGAAGGAGGCCGCCGAGCGCATTGTGGCACTGGCTCCGGAGGAGCTGCGGGAGGCTTATCGCCCCTATTTTACCCCATCGCAGAACGCGGCGCATCGGCTGGTGAAGGCCGCAGATCGGATCGCCGCGTATATCAAGTGCGTGGAGGAGCGTCAGGCGGGCAACCGGGAGTTTCTTTCGGCAGAAGCGTCGATTTTGAAGAGCATTCAGGCGATTGATCTGCCGGAGGTGCAGGACTTCTTTCGGGAGTGCGTGCCCTCCTTCGGCATGAATTTGGATGAGATCAGCGGAGGCGACGAGGCATGAGGCTGGGATTGAGCTCTGCGGCGTTTTACGGCCGCAGGGAAGTGGAGGATACGGCAGCGCTGCTGCCGGGATATGGGCTGGACGTGTGCGAGGTGTTCCTGAATTCTTTCAGCGAGTACAGCACGACCTTTGGCGGACTGGTGCGGGAGCGGCTGAATGGTCTGCCCTGCGTGTCGGTGCATCCCAAGGGCACGCAGTTTGAGCCGGATATTTTCAGTCCGTCGCCTCGCCAGCGGCAGGACGCGCTGGACTTCTTTCGCCGGGTCTGCGACACGGGGCAGGCGCTGGGCGCAAGCTATTATGTGTTCCACAGCGTGGGCATGATTCGCGGACGAAGGCACCCCGGTGAGCTGTATCATATGGTGGAGAACCTGCACGCCATGCAGGAGATCGCCCATCCCCGCGGCATGGAGGTGCTGTGGGAGAACGTGAGCTGGTGCGCCATGGCAACGGTGGAGGACGTTCGGCAGGTGCGGGAGCTGCTGCCGGAGCAGGGCTTTGTGCTGGACTTAAAGCAGGCGTATCAGATGGGCGTGACTTCGGCGGAGATGATCGCCGCCATGGGGCCGCACCTGAAGCATCTGCATGTGCTGGATTGGAATGCGGCGGGAGAACTGGTGCTTCCCGGCGAGGGTGTGAACGACTTTGTGGCGCTGTTCCGGCTGCTAAAAAAGACTGGCTATCAGGGGGCTGTGATTCTGGAGCCCTATGCGGCGCAGACGCGGGACGACGCACGGCTTCGGGCAAGCCTGACCTATCTGCGGCAAGCCATGCGGGAGGCGGGCGTATGAGCGTTGTGCATCCCTTTCCGCCGGTGGCGGACGCGGCGTGCCGGGTGCTGATTCTCGGCAGCTTTCCCTCGGTGAAATCCCGGGAGGAGGGCTTCTTCTACGGACACCCCCGCAACCGCTTCTGGCCTTTAATGGCGGCGCTGCTGGGGGAGAACGCACCGCAAAGCATCCCGGAGAAAGAAGCCATGCTTCTGCGGCATCATATTGCCCTGTGGGATGTGATCGCGTCCTGCGAGATCACCGGCTCCTCGGACAGCAGCGTGAAGAATGCCGTACCGGTGGATATTGCGCAGGTCACGAAGCTGTGCCGCTTGGAGCGGGTTTATTGCAACGGCGCGTTGGCGGCGAAGCTGTATCACCGCTATTTGGAAGACAAAGTGGGCTTGCCCGCGACGGCGCTTCCGTCCACCAGCCCCGCCAACGCGGCCTTCAGCATGGCACGCCTGCGGGAGGCTTGGCGGGTGATTGCGGAGTGAATCGCCTTTTTCCGTGACTTTTTCTTGCTTCGGCTACTTTTCGAAGGATGGCTTTTGTGGTATACTGAACTGCAAGCGCCGTTTTGTGTGGACCGGGACGGCGCAGGCAGAAATACTGCGATTCATCAGCCCATGCGGGTATATGCGGCTTTTTCTCGTAAAACGATCGCGGTCGTTTTTACGGCATTTTTCAGGAGGAATTCATGGGTAATTTTGTAGATCATGTAAAGATTACGGCGAAGGCGGGCAACGGCGGCAACGGCAGCGTGTCCTTCCATCGGGAGAAGTTCGTGCTCAACGGCGGCCCCGACGGCGGCGACGGCGGCGTTGGCGGCGACGTGATCCTCTTCGCCGATCCGAATATGCACACGCTGCTGGACTTCCGCTTCAAGACGAAGTACACCGCCGAGAACGGCGCGGACGGCTCCGGCAACCGCTGCACCGGCAAGCGGGGCGAAAACCTCATCATTAAGGTACCCGTGGGTACGGTGGTGCGGGATGAGATCAGCGGCGGCGTGGTAGCGGATATGTTTGAGCCCGGCAGCTACAAGACGCTGCTGCGCGGCGGCAAGGGCGGCTGGGGCAACAGCCATTTCGCCACGCCCACCCGGCAGGCGCCTAACTTTGCCAAGCCTGGCGTGAAGACGGATGTTCATACGTTCCTGATGGAGCTGAAGACCATTGCGGATGTGGGTCTGGTAGGCTATCCCAACGTGGGCAAGAGCACCATTCTGTCCGTGGTCACTTCAGCCAAGCCGAAGATCGGCAATTACCACTTCACGACGCTGACCCCGAATCTGGGCATTGTGCGCCATCACGGCAAGGACTTCGTGCTGGCGGATATTCCCGGTCTGGTGGAGGGCGCAGCGGACGGTGTGGGGCTGGGTCACGATTTCCTGCGGCATGTGGAGCGCACACGGCTTTTGCTGCATGTGCTGGACATTGCGGGGAGCGAGGGCCGGGATCCCATTGAGGATTATGAGCAGATCAATCATGAGCTGTGCGCCTATGGCGAGCTGAGCCAGCGGCCGCAGATGATCGTCTGCAACAAAATGGACTTACCGGAGGCGCAGGAGAATCTTGAGCGCCTGAAGGAACACTTGGCAGGGAAGGATATTCCGATCTTCCCGGTGAGTGCAGCGACGCATCAGGGCTTTGACGTGCTGCTGGATGCGGTATCGAAGAAGCTGGAGACGCTGCCGCCCCTTGCGCCCTTTACGGAGGAGGAAGTGCCGCTGCCCACGCCGGACATCGGTTCCTTTGCGGTGGTGCAGGACGGCAAGGTATTTGAGGTTGCAGGCCCTGCAATGCAGCGGCTGATCGACAGCGTGAACTTTGAAGATGACGAGAGCCTGAACTGGTTCCATCGCACGCTGCGCCGCTGGGGCGTGATCGATGCGCTGCGGAAAGCGGGTGCGGGCGAGGGCAGCGTGGTTCGCATTGGCGACATGGAATTTGACTTTGTGGAATAAACAGAAGAGAGGATCAGCAAAATGACCAGCAAGCAGCGAGCCATGCTTCGTTCCATGGCGAACACGATGGAAACCATTCTCTACATTGGCAAGGAGGGCGTGACCCCCGGCACGGTGAAGGAGGCCTACGACGCGCTAGAGGCGCGAGAGCTCATCAAGTGTGCCGTACAGCAGGGTGCGCCCCTGAGCGCCAAGGAAGCCCTCGAGACGCTTTGTGCGCAAGTCGGCGCCGAGCCCGTTCAATGCATCGGCCGCCGTTTCGTCATGTACCGCCCCAGCCGCGAAAACCCGAGGATTGTGCTGGAGTGACGGGAGAGAACTCCGGGGGAGGCGGCTTCTTTGCAAGAAGCCCCTCCCCCGGGCCCCCTCCC
>USCW01000156.1 GCA_900553315.1 uncultured Eubacteriales bacterium | reverse complement strand
TTACCCCTGCAACATCTTCGTTGCCGGCTTCATCGGCAGCCCCCAGATGAACTTCTTCAACGTGAAGCTGAGCAAGGAAGGCCAGGATGTGGTCGCTACCTTCGGCAACAATAAGATCGTGGTGCCGAACTCCAAGGTTTCCAAGTTCATCGACGAGAGCTACATCGGCAAGGAAGTCATCATGGGTATCCGTCCCGAGAACATCCATGATGAGCCCGTGTTCCTGCAGACCTACGCCAACGCCACCATCGATGTGAACGTCGAAGTGACCGAGCTGATGGGTTCTGAGACCTACCTGTACCTGAAGACCACCGGCAAGGAAGACAACATCATTGCCCGTGTGGATCCTCGTACCTCCAGCCGCGCCGGCAGCACCATCAAGATCGCTTTCGACGTGAACCATCTGCACTTCTTCGACAAGGAAACCGAAAAGACCATTATGTCTCGCTAAGTTTTCCTGCGATGACGAGGGCGCTCCCAACAGGGAGCGCCCTCTTTTATGAAAAAAAGTAAGCAAGAAAAGGAAATGGCTGGCATGAACGACCGAAGATGCCGCGTTATATGGTCGAACAGTCTCGCAGGAGCGATCATGGAGGGATGAGGTATGAAGAAGTTCGTGAGTGTGCTTTTGGCGTGTGTGCTGCTTTTCAGCGTAAGCATGACGGGGGCACAGGCGGAGGGAATCTATTACGGCATTGTCAACGGCGGCAACGCTAATCGCGTGAATCTTCGTGCAAGCACATCGGTCAGCAGTCAGTCGCTGGGCGTATACTATACCGGCACGCCGGTGGTGTGCATGGGGGACGCAGGCCATGGCTGGACGCAGGTGTATGTGGGCGCACAGCTTGGCTACATGATGACTCGGTATATCACGAAGACGAACTCGGCGCTTCCCACGGGTATGGTGCTGGGGCAGACTGCGCTGTACGCGGAGGCGCAGAGCGGCACGGTGCTGGCCTATTGCTATCAGGGTCAGTCGGTGACGATCCTCGGCGAAACGAACAGCCAATGGTATTACGTGCTGGCGGATGGCCGCGTGGGCTATATTCCGGCAAACTTGATTCAGGTCGGCGGTGGTTCCACGCCGGGGGTCAGCTACGGCACGGCGATCATTAACGGCGGCAGTGCGGATCGTGTGAACCTTCGGGCGGGACAATCCACCAGTTCAAAGTCGCTGGGTGTGTATTTTCAGGGTACGACGGTGGAGCTGCGTTCCAGCGCCCGCACCGGCTGGATCCCTGTGACCATCGGCACGGTGAACGGCTATATCAACGCACAGTACCTCAGTTGGGGCACGAGTGTGACGAATTGTCAGCCTACCATGAAGATCAGAAACATCAACAGCAGCTGGGTGAATCTTCGTGCGGAGCCCACGACTGCGTCACAGTCTCAGGGCCGTCTCTACAACGGTACGCAGGTCACGGTGATCGGCGAGACCTATGATTTCTGGTACTACGTATATACTGGAAGTCAGTTTGGCTACGTTTATGCGGACTTTCTGCAATGAGCATGCACACAAAAAGGAGCATTCCGGATGGAATGCTCCTTTTATGATACGCTTATTTTCGTGGAAACCACATTTCTTCGCTGAGCACGAAGGGAGTATCGGCCTGTATCTTTTGCCAAATGCGCTCCTTCGCGTCGCCCTCCGCAAGGATGGGAGCGAAGTTGTTCACGTCCAGCGTGCCGGAGGAGGAGGTCAGCACAGGCAAAGGCTCCACCACTGCACCTTCATAGCGGCCCAGCGCGTCGAAACGCAGCCGCAGCCGCAACAGCAGCCCGTCAAAGGTGGTCATGTCGTGGGTGCCGCCGAACATCAGGTTGCCGAGGCTGTACAGCACCACTGCGCCGTCGATCTGGTTGATGCCCTGCACCACATGCGGGTGCGTGCCGATGATAATATCCGCACCGGCGGCGATGGCGGCCTTGGCCATGGACTCCTGCGCACGGTTGTGCAGGGGCTCGTATTCCGTGCCCCAATGGCAGGAATAGATGATGACCTCGCAGCCCTCCTCCTTCAAGGCGGCAATGTCCCGGGCGATGGTCTCCTTATCCTGATTGTAGACGAACTCCCGGCACCCACCGAAGCCGATCTTGTGTCCGTTGATTTCCCAAATGTATAAATCGCCGAAGCCGCTGTGAGCGATGCCGGCTTCATCCAGCGCCGCACGGGTGGATTCCCGTCCGGCCATTTTGTAGTCGATAAAGTGATTGTTCGCCAGATTCACCTGCTCAATGCTTGCATCCAGCAGCACCTGTGTATAAGCCGTCATGCCGCGGAAGTTGTACAGCCGATCCGGAGCCTTGCCCTGCGCTGTGTCCTTGAGCACGCATTCCAGATTCACAAAGGTCATGTCGTCATTGGAAAACAGCTCCTGCAAATGGGCGAAGGGATAGCTCATGCCGTATTTTTCCAGATAAGCGGGCAGGCCTTCGGGACTGTCCTGCCACTTTTCCTGCGTGCCAAGCACCACGTCACCGCCCAGCGTGAGCGTCAGCTCGGTTTCCAGCATGGTCAGGGGCGGGGGTGTCTGGGCTTCATCCTGAATGATAATGGGGGAATTGTCAGCGTTGCCAGCTTCCTCCGGCACCTTTCCGGTGATGCGTTCTTCAGTGACCCAGCGTTCATTGGGGTCATCGAGAATGAGCAGCTTGCTGTGATACGGCAGATGTGTCCACAGCCAATAGGCGTTTAGTTGACCGTTAAGGCCGCTGAAGGGGAGACGGATGCAGCCGTGGGAAGCCTTTTCGCCCAGCAGCGCCTCCTGCGCGGAGAAATCCTGCCAGCCCTTCCGCATTCGGTAGGCGCATTGGTGCAGCAGATTCCCACCATCGTAGCGAATGACATAGGCATAGTTATTGCCTTCCATGGAGAAATCCTGCATGTGCTCCAGCGTGAGGAATGCGCCTGCGGGCGTTTCTTGCTCCAAGTGACGCTTCTCCATCAGTCCGGTGCTGACGGACAGCGTGGCGATCCGCTCGCCCTGATAGAAAATAAGCAGCTGCTGGGTGCGCTTGTTGAGGACGAGGCCGTAATCGCTGTCAGCCGGGAGGGTCATGAGGCGATCCGTCTGCACATAGCCCTCTGTCCACGCGCCCTTTTCGTGGGTATATGCGCCGACCTTCGTCCAGCCGTCTGTGCGAAGCTCCAAAATCTGCACGCCCTGCGACTGGCCGTGGATGGTGCCAAGAGATTTGCTCTTTTTGCTGGGGGAGGCGTACAGCTTTTGATGGGAGCTGCTTTTCAGATCGACTACCGTCAGCGGACTTTGCAGCCACACCCAAAGCTGCGCGTCGGTGGCGTTCTCCGGCGGAAGGTATGCATCGGTGACTGTCAGCGCAGGCGCGGAATAGGCTTCGTCCACCAGCGTCACCGGCACATCCCGGTAGATGTCTGGGCTTTCCTCCGCGTAAAAACGCAGGACATAATCACCTGCCGGGAGCAGCTGTCCGTTCAGCGTGCCGTCCCAGAAATAGTTGTGAACGCGGTAATTCTTGATGCTCTTCTGCTTGACGGCTAAGGGCGTTTCCATGTCCTCTGCGCGGTAATACGCGGTGCAGAGCGTGCCTTGACGGATCAGCTTGACTTCCGTGAACCAGTCCAGTCCGCCGCGCTGATACAGCGTTCTGCCGCTGGACAGCGCAAACAGCACCGCCTGACGGCTCGCACCTACCTTGATAGATTGACGAGCCGTGAATATGCCGTCCGGAATGGCAAAGGTTGCGGTGAGCGTATACGTCTCGCGCGCCAACGGCTCCTCATACATGCCGAGTCCGTCCCAGACGATGGTGCTTTCACCGGCGGCAAGCGGCGCATCCTTGGCAATATAAAGACATTCGCGGCCAAGTCCGTTGGTCAGCAGCAGGGTAATGGTACCTTCCTGCGGGGAGGTCAGGCGAATGACGTTGTCCTGAAAGCCGCAGACCTCCCGCGGCACGGACAGCGTACAGCCCACGCCTTCCGCCTCGGCTGCGCCAAACAGTATGCAAAGAAAAAGCGTCAGGGCCGCAAGCAACTTACGCAAAAAGATTCCCTCCAAGCAACGTTCTTTTTTCTCATCTTACGAAGATGCGCAAAAAAAGTCAATGCTTGGAGAGAATCTTTTACATATGCAACATTACTTCCGCTTGGGCCGGGTGTGGCTGGCATAAATGGGCTCGTCCGACCAGAACACCACGCGCCCCTCCGCCAGCGTCTGCGGCAGGGCAATAATGCGCTGGTTGCTGGAGCCGCGGAAACGCAGGGTGATGTCATGCAGCTCCTGCACAAATTCGCCGTCTACCAACACGTCAATGAGCGACAGCAGCTCATCGGTGCATTCACAGCGGCAGCGCCCCGGTTCCTGCCCCAAGAGCTGCTCCAACGTGTAGCCGGAATAGCACCAAACGGTTTTGCCGGGGCAGTTTTCCCGGAAACGCTTCAAAAAAGGCAGCAGCGCCGATTGATTTTCCGGCTCCATGGGTTCGCCGCCCAGCAGCGTCAACCCCGCTACATAAGCCGACTGACAGCTTTCAATGATGGATTGCTCCGTTTCCCACGTAAACGGCTGGCCAAAATGAAAATCCCACGCCACGGCGTTGAAGCAGTTCGGGCAATGGTGGGTACACCCCGACACGAAAAGGCTCGTGCGCACGCCTGGGCCGTTGGCAATATCACAATGCTTAATGTTCGCGTAATTCATAAAAGCTCCTTTAACAGGGGTGAAGACGGGGG
>USCW01000155.1 GCA_900553315.1 uncultured Eubacteriales bacterium | reverse complement strand
AGGGAGGGGCTTCTCTCAGAGAAGCCGCCTCCCTCGCATACCCCTCACTCCTCCGGTGGTATGAGGGCTTTCCATGAGAGGTGGTCGCCGGTGAGGGCGGCTATGCCCCAGAAACGGTTTGCGCAGTAAACGCGAACGGCGTTACCCTCGGATAACGGGGTGGAAAGGGATAAGGGCTTCAAAAAAAGCTTGCAGCCGTTCGCTACCTTCGGGAGTAAACGCTCCGGCACGTCTGCACGGGGCATGTGCTGAATCGGCGCGTCTAAGGCAATCAGACGCTGCCTTAAAACGCCAGCCTTCGCGGCTGCTTCCGCTTCCTCCAGCGTCATCGCATTGTCCAGCGTGAAAAAGCCGCTCTGACTCCGCAAAAGAAACCGCATATGCGCCGGACAGCCTACCAGCTCTCCCAGATCATTGCAGATGGAACGCACATACGTCCCGCGCCCGCAATGGATTTGCAGCATGAAGCCGTGGCGTTCTGTCTCGTCCATCAGCCGCAGCGTCTCTACATGCACCACACGCTCCGGCACCTCGATCTCCTCACCCTTGCGCGCCAGCGCGTAAAGCGGCTTGCCGTCCCGCTTGATGGCGCTGAACATGCTGGGCCGCTGGCGAATGTCCCCCGTCAGGCTCGGCAGCGCCGCCTCCACCTGCGCACGGGTGGGATAGCTTGTCCCCTGCGCAACGATCCGCCCCGTCGCGTCCTGCGTGTCCGTCGCCGCGCCAAAGGCTACCTCCGCCACATATTCCTTTTCCTTGTCCACCAGATAATCAAAAAGCCGCGCAGCTCTGCCCACCATCACGGGGAGCACGCCGGCGGCTTCCGGGTCAAGAGTACCCGCGTGACCGGCCTTTTCCCCGCCCGTGAGACGGCGCAGCGTCGCCACCACCGCGGCGGAGGTCATGCCCGGCGGCTTCAAAATATTGATGAATCCGTTCACGCGTTTGCTCCCGTCTGTAATTCTTTTTCCATCATGCCCGCAATGGTCGCCACAGCCTGCTCCAGCGGCATACTCAGCGTACAGCCCGCCGCCAGCGCGTGTCCGCCGCCGCTAAGCTCTGCCGCAATGCCGTCCACCTTGCAGGGCGGCAGCGCACGCATACTCAGCTTCACGTCGCCCAGCTCTGTCTCCCGGGCCAGGAACGCCAGCTTCACACCCTGCACATCCAGCGCGAAATTCACGATCGCCTCCGAATGCTCCGGCAAAGCGCCGCAGTCCAGAAAGTCCTGCCAACTCAGATACATATAGGCAATGCGATCCTCCGCCGCAAAGGTCAGATGCTCCAGCGCACGCGCCAATAGCAATAGCTGCGGCTTGCTCCGCTCCCGGAACAGGATGCGGTTCATGTCGCTTAGCGGCAGGGGCAGCAGCATCAGCTCGCCCATCATCAGGAAAGCCTCCACCGTGGTATTGCTGAAGCTGAAATTGCCCGTGTCCGTGCTGACCGCCGTGTAAAGACACTTGGCAATGTCCGTGTCAATGGTCACGCCCATCTGCTTTATCAGCTCCCACACCAGCACGCCCGTCGCGCTGGCGTTCGCCGCCACCACGTTCGTCTGCGTGTAATAGGGATTCGTACCGTGATGGTCGATCTGCGCCGTCTCCCGGGCAGCATCCACCACGCGGATGCAGCTGCCCAAGCGGCGCTGGTCGCTCACATCCACGCACAGCGCCAGCTCCGGATGCGCCACATTCAGCTTCTCCGGACGCAGAATGCTGTCCGCCCCCGGCAGAAAGCTCAGCATGTTCGGCACCTTGTCCTGACAGATCACCGTGGCCTCCTTGCCCAGCCTTTGCAGGGCAAGCCGCAGCGCCAAGCAACTGCCGATGGTGTCGCCGTCGGGGCTCACATGGGCGCAGAGCACCACCTGACGCGCCCGCTGCAGGACGTTGACCAGACCCTCCCGGTCATTCGTCGGTTGCTTCTCCTTCTCCATGGGTACTCTCCTCCGATTCCTGCGCCTCGCGCAGAACTTCCGCAATATGTACGCCATAGGCGATATTCTCGTCCGAAACGAAGGTCATTTCCGGGCTGTAACGGATGAGCATCCGCTTGCCCAGCTCTCGGCGGATAAAGCCGGAGGCGCTCTTGAGAGCCTTCATCATAGGCTCGCGCTTGTCCTCTTCCAGCACGCTGACGTAAATTTTTGCGTAGCGCAGGTCGCGTGTCACTTCCGCACGGGTGATGGAGAAGGTGCCCGCGACGCGGGGGTCGTTGACCTCCTCACGGATGATCGCGTCCACCTCGCGGCGGACCTCCTCGGAGATACGGTCGATTCTCTGATAGCTCATGGATACTCCTTTTATTTTGTGGGGAAACGGATGCGGGGAGGCAGCTTCTCTAAGAGAAGCTCCTCCCCGCGCCCCTCCCGAAGAGTGGCGGGGGGTGGCCAACGTTTGCGGTTCCTCCCGCCGGTTGGGTGGATATACAATTTTTACTTACTAACGCCCCAAGGGGCAAGCGTCGGCAGGTCGCGGCGGCTCTGTCAGCCGCCGTGACCATAATCAAGCTAATCGGAGAGCGCGCCACCTCGCATGGGCGCGGCCTCCCAAAAGAGCAGTCAAGTCTATTCCCAGCCACTCTTCGGGAGGGGGCCCGGGGGAGGGGCTTCTCTTAGAGAAGCCGCCTCCCCCGGAGTTCCCCCACGTCTCCCTTATCTCGGGATTTCTTCCATGATGTAGCACTCGACTACATCGCCGACCTTGATTTCGTTGTAGCCTTCCAAGCTCATGCCGCACTCGAAGCCCGCCGCCATTTCCTTCGCGTCGTCCTTGTAGTGCTTCAGAGAGGACAGCTTGCCGGTGAACATGACCACGTTGTCACGCAGCAGACGCACCTGCGCGTTGCGCTGCATCTTGCCATCGGTGACATAGCAGCCCGCAATGGTGCCCGCACCGGTGATCTTGAATACGTCGCGCACCTCCGCGTGACCCAGCAGCACTTCCTTGTACTCCGGCTCCAGCATACCCTTCATGGCCTTTTCCATGTCCTCAATGGCGCTGTAAATGACCGTATACAGGCGCACATCCACCTTTTCCTTCTCCGCAGCCGCACGAGCGGACGCGTCGGGGCGAATGTTAAAGCCAATGATAATCGCGTTGAACGCGCTGGCCAGATTCACGTCGTCCTTGGTGATCGCACCCGCGCCGCTGTGCAGCACACGCACCTTCACCTCGTCGTTGCTCAGCTTCTCAAGAGCCTGCTTCACAGCCTCCACAGAGCCCTGCACGTCCGCCTTGATAATCAGGTTCAGCGTGACCTGCTTGCCCTCCTCAATGGAAGCGAACAGGTTCTCCATGGACATCTTCGCCACAGAGGCTTCGCGGGACGCCTTCAGCTTCTGACGGCGCTCGTCCGCCACCTGACGGCTCAGCTTGTCGTCGCCTACGGCGATCATCTCATCGCCCGCGGCGGGAACATCGTCGAAGCCCATGACCTCCACAGGCACAGACGGACCCGCAGACTCTACACGCTCACCGCGGTCGTTAATCATCGCACGCACACGACCGGAGGCCATGCCCGCAATCACATTGTCACCCACATGCAGCGTACCGTTCTGCACCAGCACGGTCGCCAGCGGGCCGCGCGCCTTGTCCAGCTTGGCCTCGATAATGATGCCGCGGCCCAGACGGTTCGGGTTCGCACGGAGCTGAAGCACGTCCGCCTGAAGCAGAATCATCTCCAGCAGCTCCTCAACGCCAGCGCCGGTCTTGGCACTGACGGGCACCACAATGGTCTCGCCGCCCCAGTCCTCGCACACCACGTCGTACTTGGTCAGCTCCTGCTTGATGTGCTCAGGATCCGCGCCTTCCTTGTCCATCTTGTTGATGGCCACAATGATCGGCACCTCTGCCGCCTGTGCATGGTGAATAGCTTCCACCGTCTGAGGCATCACGCCGTCGTCGGCAGCCACCACCAGCACGGCGATGTCCGTCGCCTGTGCGCCGCGGGCACGCATGGCGGTGAACGCCTCGTGACCGGGGGTATCCAAGAAGGTAATGCTGCGGCCATCCACATCCACAGTGTACGCGCCGATGTGCTGAGTAATGCCGCCCGCCTCGCCCGCAGTCACGCGGGAATGACGGATGTAGTCCAGCAAGCTGGTCTTGCCGTGGTCAACGTGACCCATGATCGTGACCACGGGCGCACGGGACTCGAGGTTCTCCTCGGTATCGGTGAAGTCCTCTTCCTCCAGATGATCCTCGGCGGTCTTATCCAGCTTCTTTTCGAGGGTGATGTCCCAATCCGCGCAGATCAGGGACGCGGTATCGAAGTCCAGCTCTGTGTTGATGTTGGCCATGTTGCCCAGCATCAGCAGCTTCTTCAGGATCTCGCCAGCGGGCTTGCCGATGCGCTCGGTCAGGTCGCGCACGGTGATCGTCTCGCCCATGTAGGCGTGGTCGATCTTAATCGGCGCCATCATCTGCTGCACAGAGGGTTTCTTGGCGCGGGCACGGCGGCCGCCGCGGATCACCTCATCGTCATAGCCGTTGAAGGTGTTCTTCACCGCATTGCGCTTGTTGCGGGTCACGTGCTCCGGGTCATGCTGCCGGACATAGTTCTTCTTGTTGGGATCGTAATTGGAGACGCGCTCCTTCTCCATCACGGGAGTCAGCTCCGGAGCCTTGGGCCGCATGGGACGACCGCCGCCCATGCCGGGACGCGGGCCGCCCATACCGGGACGGGGCGCACCGCCCTGGGGACGAGGCGCATAGCCG
>USCW01000154.1 GCA_900553315.1 uncultured Eubacteriales bacterium | reverse complement strand
GGGAGGGGGCTTCTCTACAGAGAAGCCCCCTCCCTCGCAATCATATATTACACTCTAAACAGCAGATCGGCGTAGGTGGGGAAGGGCCAGTCGCGTTCGTCTACGAGGGTCTCCAGCTCGTCGGCAACGGCGCGAACCTCGTTCATCGCGGGAATCACCACGTCGTGCTCATAGCGGGCCGCCGCCAGCGCGTCCGCATCATGATCCGCAGAGGTGATCGCCGTCTTCAGCGCCTCGATCCGCTCGTACAGCGCGTCCGTGTCCGCACACAGCTTCGGCAGCAGACTATCCTCCGCCCTCGTCGGCAGCGCCAGCGCCTTGATGTCCGCCGCTCGCTTCGCCATGTCGCCGGTGTAGTGCATCACCGCCGGCAGAATCTCCCGCTGTGCCATGGTCAGCGCCGTTTCCGCCTCAATGTTCAGCACCTTCACATACTCTTCCAGCTTGATCTCATAGCGGGAACGAATCTCCGTCTCCGAGAACACCTTGTGAGAGGTGAACAGCTTGATGTTTTTGTCGCTGATCATATAGGGCAGCGCATCCACCGTGCTGTGCAGGTTCAGCAGACCGCGCTTCTCCGCCTCGGCCACCCACGCATCGGAATAGCCGTTTCCATTGAAGATGATCCGCTTGTGCGCCTTGATCTCACGCACGATCAAATCATGCAGCGTCGCCTTGAAATCCTGCGCGCTTTCCAGCTCGTCCGCAAACTGCCGCAGGGACTCGGCTACAATGGTGTTGATGACCGTGTTCGTCTCCGAAATGGACGCGGAGGAGCCAAGGGAGCGGAACTCGAACTTGTTGCCCGTGAAGGCAAAGGGCGAGGTGCGGTTACGATCCGTGTTGTCCTTGGGGAACTTCGGCAGCACATGCACGCCGATGGCCAAATCGCTGTGCTCGTGACCCGCATAGCTCTTGCCGGTCTCCAGCGCTTCCAGAATCTCCGTCAGCTCATCGCCCAAGAACATGGAGATGATCGCGGGCGGCGCTTCGTTGGCGCCCAGACGGTGATCGTTGCCCGCGCTGGCAACAGCCACGCGCAGCAGATCCTGATAATCATCCACCGCCTTGATGACCGCCGTCAGGAACAGCAGAAACTGGGCGCTCTCGTGGGGGCTGTCGCCGGGCTCCAGCAGATTGTAGCCCGTGTTGGTGGACATGGACCAGTTGTTATGCTTGCCGGAGCCATTCACACCCGCAAAGGGCTTCTCATGCAGCAGACAGACCAAACCATGGCGCTGAGCCACCTTCTTCATCATTTCCATGGTCAGCTGATTGTGATCAGCAGCCACGTTGGTGACGGAGAACACAGGAGCCAGCTCGTGCTGCGCGGGAGCGACCTCGTTATGCTCGGTCTTGGCCAGCACGCCCAGTTTCCACAGCTCCTCATTTAGCTCGGTCATGAAGGCCTGCACGCGGGGCTTGATGGAACCGAAATAATGGTCTTCCAGCTCCTGACCCTTCGGAGGCTTCGCGCCATACAGCGTGCGTCCGGTGAAGATCAGATCCATGCGCTGGTCAAAATACTTCTTATCAACAAGGAAATACTCCTGCTCGGGACCCACGGTAGGCGTTACGCGTGTTGCGTCCGTGCGGCCGAAAAGCTTCAGCACGCGGACAGCCTGCTTGCTCAGGGTCTCCATGGAGCGCAGCAGCGGGGTCTTCTGGTCGAGGGCTTCGCCGCCGTAGGAGCAGAACGCCGTGGGAATGCACAGCACGCCGTCCTTAATGAAGGCATAGCTGGTGGGATCCCAAGCGGTATAGCCGCGGGCTTCGAAGGTAGAGCGAAGTCCGCCGGAGGGGAAGGAGGAAGCGTCCGGCTCGCCCCGAACCAGCTCCTTGCCGCTGAAGGACAGGATCATCTTGCCGCCGTCCTGGGGCGTGATGAAGCTGTCGTGCTTTTCAGCGGTAATACCAGTCATGGGCTGGAACCAATGGGTATAATGGGTTACGCCCTTTTCGACCGCCCAGTCCTTCATTGCGTGGGCGACCACAGCGGCAACCTGGGGATCAAGGCGGCGACCCTCGTCGATGGTCTTCTTGAGCGCCTTGTAGGTATCCTTGGGCAGACGCTGCTGCATGACAGCATCATTAAATACGTTGCTGCCAAAAAGCTCATCCATGTGTGCCATATGGTTTCCTCCTCATTGTTCCTTCAGTAATCTTACAGCCCTGCCAGTATAGCACAGCTTCCCGCCGAATACCAGCAGAAAAGAGAAAAGGACACTGCGAGTGTTACCTCACAGCGTCCTTGCTGTATGCGTTGCATTATAGCACGCAAATGCAATTTGTCAAGCCCAAAATTGCAAAAAAAGACAAGAACTCTGGGGGAGAGGCCGCTTCTCTAAGAGAAGCGCCTCTCCCCCAGACCCCCTCTCCCGAAGAGTAGCTGGCGTTTGAGGTAGTCACTTCTGCATAGGTGGTTCCGCCTGAGAGGGGGGTGTGCTCTCCGATAGGTTTGGTTGTGGTCACGGCGGCTGACAGAGCCGCCGCGACCTGCCAACGTTTGGTATGATACAAGCTTATAAGTGGGGGCCGAAGGGGTGGCGGGGGCGTTCGAAAAGCTGCCAGACGGGCTCCGTCCACCGCCTCGCCTTCGCAGACGTGGCCTTCCCGCGGGCTCCTCCTCAAAAACACGATAAAAACATCTTACCCCCGCAAAAGAATTTTCCTTTCCCCGCCGCCTATGTTATAATGTCTTCAAACGATACATGCAGGAGGATGACACGACGATGGACATTGAAAAGGCGGTTCGCTCTCTGGCAACGCCGCTGCCGGAGGATATTATGAAGCGGAAATGGGCGGGAGATTTCGCGGGCGCGTCTGCGGCGATCACGCGGCAGTTACAGGAGGAGCTTCCTGAAATGCTTCGCTATCGCTTGCTGGTGGAGCAGGAGCGCCTGCGCCGGATGCCCACGCAGTATCCATGGAACCGCGCCGAGGCTTTCGCAAAGCTTCAGGAGCTTGTGCCGGACGTCACCGAGGCGGAATTTGATGATTTGGAACTGGCGGGGAAGATCGACTTCCTGTACATCAACGGGGAGAAGCGTTATTTTGTGCGCTTCCATAAGACGCTGGTGAAGGCGATTCCCGACTTGTTGGCGCGTTCGGGCGGGCGCACGGACGGGGTGAGTCCGTGGCTTGATCCCATGATCGCGGAGATCAAGGCGCATGGTTCGCTGGCGTATCGCATTACGCTGAAGGGAGCCATGCATTTGGAAGCGTCGGCTTTTGTGCCGGACACGTATCGGATTCACATTCCCGTGCCCGCGCACAGCGCACAGCAGCGCGATATAGCGATCGACGCGCCGGGGGCGGTGCTTGCGCCCGCGGACGTGAAGGCTCGTTGCGCTTACTGGGAGAAGAAGCTGGACGCGTGGGAGGACGTTCCCCTGTCCTACACCTACGTCAGCGAGATTCGCTACGCAGACCCGCTGAACGCGCCGAAGCCCCTTGCGCCGCTGTATCCCAATGCGCGGCCTGTGGAGCCTGCCGATTTGGCGGAGGATGCGCCGTATCTGCGCTTCACGCCTTATTTGAAGCAACTGGCGGCGGAGCTGAGCGCCGGGGCGGAGGATGACGTTCACAAGGCGAAGCGCTTCTATGATTTCGTCACGAAGGAGGTCAAGTATTCCTTTGTGCGGGATTATTTCCAGATCGACGATTTGGACGAATACTGCGCGGTGAACCGCAAGGGCGACTGCGGCTTACAGGCGCTGCTGTTCATTCTGCTGTGCCGCGTTTCGGGCATTCCTGCCCGCTGGCAGAGCGGCTTGAGCATTGACGAGGATTACGTGGGCAGCCATGACTGGGCGCAGTTCTATGTGGACGGCTGGGGCTGGCTGTTTGCCGATCCGAGCTTTGGCGGCGGCGCATGGCGCAACGGCAGTCCGGAACGGCACGCCTTCTATTTCGGCAATGTTGATCCCATGCGGATGGTGGCGAACCGCCGCTTTCAGGCGGAGCTGCTGCCGAAGAAGGAAAAGCTGCGCATTGACCCCTATGACAACCAGTCCGGCGAGATCGAGCGCGTTTCGTCCGACGTTCCCTTTACCGGACGTGATGTGGACACCGATATGGAGCTTATTAAGCGGGAAAAGCTCTAAGGAATATAAGAAAGGCGTGGGCTTCGCTGCGGGAAGCTCACGCCTTTATCATTGGTTGATTTACAGGATCTTTTCCATGCCGATTTTCTGGACGCGGAGACCGATCTTTTCATAGAAGTGCAGGGCGGGCTTGTTGTCGGCCCAGACGTTCAGGGTTACGTTGTAATACCCGGCGGTGCGGGCGTAGTCGATTACATAGGCGTAAAGCAGCTGACCGATATGCAGCCCGCGGGAGGACTCGTCCACGCAGAGATCGTCGATATAGAGCGTTTTGATGTCCGTCATGCTGTGATCGTTGAGGAACTGTTTGTGGATGCAGAAGGCATAGCCCAGCATCTTGCCATCATGCTCCGCCACAAAGACCGGCGTATGATCGTCGGCCAGAAGGACCTTCAATTCCTCATCCGTGTACTTCTTCGCGCCCGCCTTAAAGATGTCGGGGCGCACGTCGCTGTGAACCTTATGCACCTGATACAGCAGCTTATCCAGCGCGGGAATGTCCGCATCCACCGCACGGCGAATGGTCACGTCCGTCATGAAAACTCTTCTTTCTTATGCAGCTTAAGGCAATACCGCACAATTCGTCGGCAGCGTAGGCGATGCCTTTTCCGCCATC
>USCW01000153.1 GCA_900553315.1 uncultured Eubacteriales bacterium | reverse complement strand
AGCGCGAGGGAGGGGCTTCTCTCAGAGAAGCCGCCTCCCTCGCATACCCCCGTTATTCCATGAACAAAGGAGCTTTTTTATGGCGGCTAAGAAGAAGGGGCTGGGCAGGGGGCTGGACGCGCTGCTGCCGGAGACGGACGAACTGCTGCCCAACGTGGTGCAGGAGATACCGGTGGGGGACATTGACCCGAACACGGATCAGCCTCGGCGCGCATTCCCGGAGGAGGGCATGGCGCAGTTGAGCGCCAGCGTCAAGGAGCAGGGCGTGCTTCAGCCGCTGCTGGTGGTGGAGCAGCCGAACGGGCGGTATCGCATTGTGGCGGGTGAGCGCCGCTGGCGGGCGTGCCGTCAGGCGGGGCTGGCTACCGTGCCCTGCATGGTGCGGGACATGGACATGATCCAGCAGATGGAGGTCAGCCTGATCGAGAACCTTCAGCGCGAGGATCTGAATCCCATGGACGAGGCAGCGGCGATCCGCGCCCTGATGCAGCAATGCGGCTATACGCAGGAAACGGTTGCCGCACGCCTGAGCAAGAGCCGTCCGGTCATTGCCAACCTGCTGCGTCTGCTCAACCTGCCCGACGAAGTGACCGACATGGTGCGGGAAAACCAGCTCAGCGCGGGTCATGCGCGGGTGCTGGCGGGACTGGAACGGGCGGAGGATCAGATCGCCCTCGCCCATGAGACGGTCGCAAAGGGCTACAGCGTCCGTCAGCTGGAACAGATGGCCGCCCTGCGTAAAAGCGGCGAACCGGAACAGCCGAAGCCCGCGCCCAAGCTGCCCCGCCCGCTGGCTCCCGAACTGAAGGAGCTGGAGGGCCGGATGCAGGAAACGCTCGGTCTTCGCGCCACCCTGACCGGCAACGCGAAGAAGGGGCGGATCGTGCTGCAATATTATTCGCAGGATGAGCTGGAACGGCTCTATGAGCTGCTGGAAAAGCTGCGGAACGAGTAAGCAGTACGCCAAAATAAAATATTTTGGCAGGGTCTGCAACTTTTTCCATTTGTCGTTCGTCTATTAAGGTGTGGATAGCCTGGACGCCTCTCTGCGCCGGGTTATGATAAAGAAAAGTGGATAGTTATTGAGGAGGGTAGACATCATGAGAAAAACATGGAAAAGCCTGTTGGCCTCCTGTCTGGCGCTGATTCTGTGCCTGACTGCGCCGCTGGCTTCGTTTGCCGAGACGGAGTCCACCAAGACGGATCTCCCCGCTGTGGTAGAGCCGTCGAAGGAACCCACGGCGGAGCCTTCTGAGGAACCGACCGAGGCCCCCACGGCGGAGCCTTCTGAGGAGCCGACCAAGGTCCCCACGGAGGAGCCTTCTGAGGAGCCGACCGAGGCCCCCACGGAGGAACCGTCTGAGGAGCCGTCCGAGGCCCCCACGGAAGAGCCTTCTGTGGAACCGACGGAGGAGCCCACCGAGACGCCTGCGAGCGGCATCGTCACGATGGACATGATGATGTCCGATGCGGCGATGGTCTATGCCCTGCCAGGTGCGGTGACGCTGACCACGGGTCAGACCACCAACATGAACATCGGCACCGGCATCATGACCGACAGCAATGCTTACGGCTCGTTTACGATGAGCACGGCGGGTAAGCTGAGCCTGAGCTTCCGCTCTGCGGGCAAGCTGGCGGGCAACCTGCGCATCGTTATCCGCTCCGTGAACGACTCCGATAAGGAGCTGTGGAGCTGGAGCGGCGCAATGGCCGTGGGTCAGGTCGTGACCTTCTCCGACTACGTGGAGGCGGGGAGCTATGACATCATCATCAGCCGCACCGACGCCTCCGACGCGAACGGCTACATTCTCGCCGCTACGCCCAGCGTGAGCAACAGCGGTGAAGCCGGCAGCCGCAACAACGGCGCCTCGTCCGCGGCGGGTCTGACGCTGGGCGGCACCAGCAAGGGCATCGTGTCCCTGCAGGATCAGAAGTTTGGCCGCAAGGACTACTATTCCTTCACCCTGTCCTCGCCCAGCAAGGTTGTGCTGAGCATGACCAACATCATCAACGCACAGACCAGCTTCCGCGTGTATTCCAGCGATCTGAACACCGAGCTGACCAATCTGTCCGTGGATGCTGCGGCGTGCCCCAATGAGAACAGCAACGTGACCTACCACAAGACGGGCTGGTTCTCCGCCGGCACCTACTACGTGGTGGTCAGCGGCAACGCGACGGGCCGTTACAGCGTGGGCGCTTCCGCCACGACGGTGTCGCTGGGTGAAAAGGAAGGCAACAGCACCCCCAGCGCGGCCTATGCCAGCAACAACACCCTGTCCCTCACCGCCACGTCCTATGTGACGGGCATGATGAGCGAGACGGACAATGTGGACTACTACTACTTCAACGTGGCGAAGTCTGCGCAGACGGTATCCGCCAGGGTACAGCTTCAATTCCCCAGCGCGGGTCTGGCTCTGTGCCGTGTGGACGGCACGGTGATCTCCGGCACGGACTTCAGCGTATCCAACACCGGCGCGAGCGAGAATTCCGCCTACGTTGCGACGCTGAAGGATACGCGCCTGGATGCGGGCAACTACTACCTGCGCGTGACCCGCAAGGGCAACAGCGTGGGCCTGTACGGCGTGCGCGTCACCTCCAAGCTGACAGCCAGCCATGTGACCGGTAGCGTGAACGGCAATGCAATTACCATGCAGGGCGTTTATGCGGGCGGCACGACGACCCCGAAGCTCTATCGCTACAATCTGTATCTACATGACAGCTTGGCGAACATCGATACGCTGCTGCTGACCAAGGATCTGACCACGAACGATAAGTACACCGCGTATGTGACCTGCTCCGGCACGTATCTGATTCAGTACGTCATTTGGGACGGCAAAACTTGGACGGACTGCTGGGCGACGGTGCAGGCGACGGTGCAGGAGATGAAGATCACGCAGGTCGCCGCCAAGGTGGATGCGCAGAACAACATCAAGTGCGACGTGACCTACACCGGCCCCGGCTCCATCATCGGCTGCGTGTTCACCCTGTATCGCGGCGGTGTGAAGATTGACTCCTTCACCGGCACGAATCAGACCAGCCACACCTTTAAGGCTCCCGCGGGCGGCACCTACTCTGTGCAGTATGCCGCGACGATGGACAACATCCGCTGGACGGACGGCTGGGTCAATAACATTGAGGTCAAGGGCGCACAGCCCAGTCTGCCGCTGGTGGTGAACCCCGTTTCCGTCAACAGCGACAGCAATGGCAACATCAACTGCTCCGTGACCACCAGCAACGGCACTGGCAAGCTGGTCTACGGCAACTGGGTGCTGTACTTGAACAATCAGGTGGTGCAGCAGTACGGCACGACCAAGCTGAACCACACCTTCAAGGTGAACAAGGACGGCCGTTATCTGGTAGAGTTTGTGGCCAGCGACGGGCGCACTTGGGCTGACGGCTGGGGCTCTGCGGATGTGGTGGTATCCGGCTATCAGCCCCTGACCGTAACCTCCGTGACTGCGACGGCCAGCAATGCGGGCATTGTGACGCTGAAGGCGACCACGCAGGGCGGCTACGCGCTGCAGCAGGGCAACTTCTACATCATGACCCGCAGCGGCAGCGTGATTGCGAAGCTGGAAGGCAAGAACCGCACCGCGACGTGGGAAGCCACGCAGGCGGGCGACTTCCTTGTGGAGTACGTTGCCTTTGACGGCGTGACTTGGAAGGACGGCTGGGGCAGCGTCAATGTAAAGAAGGCCTTTGGACCCGAACCGCTGAACGTGTCCCTGAAGCTGACCCCTGCGAACAGCGGCAAGCTGACCAGTCAGGCGACCATCACCGGCGGCAACAAGCTGAAGCAGGCGAACTATTACCTGTATCAGAACAACAAGATCATCGACGCGTTCTACTCTGTGAATGCGACTTCCCATGATTTCTATGTGAATCAGGCGGGCGATTACCTGGTGCAGGTCGTGCTGTACGATGGCAAGACGTGGAAAGACGCCTGGCAGTCTGCACATGTGAACTACACGCCCTCCGGCAATGTGGAGCTGAAGCTCAGCGATGTGAAGGTATCGTTGCGCGGTACCACGCTGACCTGCTCGGTGACGACGAACGACAGCCGTGCGCTGACCTCTGCGACCTTCTATCTGTATCGCGGCAACACGGTGATTTCGAAGATGGACGGCAAGAACCGCACTGCGACCTTCACCAATGTGTCCGCTGCGGGCAATTATCTGGTGGAGTTTGTGGCCAGCGACGGCCGCACCTGGAAGGACAGCTGGGGCAGCTTCAAGATCGGCGGCGAGACGCTGAAGGTCAATGCGCTGAAGGCTGTTCGTGACAGCAACAACATCCTGACCTGCACCGCGAGCATCACCAACCAGTCCGCGATTCAGGCGGCCTACTTCCACGTTTACAACGGCACCAAGCTGCTGGGCAGCTGGAAGTGGGAGTACGGCACTTCCTACCTGACCCACGCCTTCAACCTCGGCTCCAAGGCTGCGACCCACGTTCAGTACGTGGTCTACGACGGCAACGAGTGGAAGGACATGTGGACGGAAATTAAGTAAAGATTTTGCGGGGGAGAACGCTTCTCTATAGAGAAGCGTTCTCCCCCGCACCCCTTTTCGAAGAGATGGTTGGGGGGGAGACTCTGGGGGAGAGGCCGCTTCTCTAAGAGAAGCGCCTCTCCCCCAGCCCCCCCTCTCCCGAAGAGCAGCTGGGAATAGGCTTGCGCGTTCCTCCCGGCTTGCGCGCCCATGTTAGGTGGGCGCGTTTTCTT
>USCW01000152.1 GCA_900553315.1 uncultured Eubacteriales bacterium | reverse complement strand
TCGCAGAAAGGCCGCCTCCCTCGCATCCCCCTTACGTCCTTACTTCTCCAAAGAAGCCACCGTCTGGGTCTTTTCGAAGTCGAAGGCGCCGGTCTCGGTGTTGGCCTTTTTGATGTAGGCCATGTCCTTGTTCGCGTCGCCGTTTTCGTCAAAGGAGATGGAGCCGGTCACACCGGTGTAGGTCACGGAGGGGAGCGCTTCGGCAATGGCTGCGGGATCGCCGGAGCCTGCCGCCTCGATCGCCGCCAGCGCCACATTGTAAGCGTCAAAGCCCAGCACGGATACAGCCGCCACAATGTCGTTGCCGCCATTGTTCGTCAGCTTGTCGGGGTTCGCGTTCAGCCATGCCTTGAAGCCGTTCACAAACTCCACCGCCGCAGGGTTCGTCTCGTCCTCCGCAAAGAAGGTGGAAACATAAACGTCAATATTCTTGCCCTTGGCCGCATCCAGAATCACGGAGGATTCCCACGTGTCGCCAGCCATCAGCGGGAAGGTCACGTTCAGGGACGCAGCCTGGTCAATAATCAGAGACGCATAGGTCGTCGCGCAGGGCGCAAAGACCACATCGCAGCCTTCCTTTATCGCATTGTTCAGGTACGCGGAGAAATCGCTGGTGCCTTCCGGGAAGGTCTCGGAAACGATCTCGCCGCCCAAGCCCTTGAACGCCTCAGTGAAGTAGTAGCCCAGACCGTTGCCGTAATCCTCGCCCAGCATGGTCAGCACATAGGCCTTCTTGCAGCCCTTGTCCGTCGCAAAGTTCGCCATCACGCTGCCCTGGAAGGGATCGAGGAAGCAAATGCGCCAGTAGTAATCGCACAGCAGGGTCACGTTCGGATTGGTGCAGGAAATGCCAATGGCGGGAATCTGCCCCTCGGCGAATACGTCGCCGCCCGCCATGGAAACGCCGGAGCCATAGGAACCCAACACGATAGACACACCGCTGGAAACCAGAGACTGCGCCGCCGTAACGGCCTTGTCCGTCGCGGACTGATTGTCCACGATCACCAGCTCCACCTTGTAGGTCGTGCCGTTCACATCCACGGTGGGACGCAGGCTGTTGGCATACTCAATGCCGATGACCTCCTGCTTGCCGCCAGCACCATTGTCGCCGGAGGAAGGCTCGAACACGCCGATACGGATCGTATCCTCGGCGGAAGCGGAGACAACACAGGCCAGTACCATGACCAGAGACAGCAACAACGCGGTGAACTTTTTCATGTGGGTTTCTCCTCCCTTATCTCAAGAATGAAGACATTATAATGCAGGCTTTTTTGAATTGCAAGAAAAATTTTGTAAAATGCAAAAAAGAAACAGCGTAAGTACAATTTGTGAACGATAATCGTCTGTTTGCTGCTTTATCACGCTGAATCAACTGCAATATGAAATTCATTTATTGCAAAAGTACGGATATATGCTCTTCCTTTTCGCTCCAAAAGCTGCAAACGAAAAAACGATCGCCGCAAGGAACGTTCATCCCGCGTCGATCGTTTCCATCTTTCTAGCTTTCTAGCTTTCCGGCTCAACTCTCGCTGTGCTCTGTGCCTTCAAGCCCCAGTTCCTTTGCATAGGGTTTCATGCCTTCGATGCACAGGGCTGCCACGTCCTTCACGTCCATACCCAGCATGGCGCAGCCGCTTTTGATGAGCTCACGGTTGCACTTGGCGGCAAATTTCTTATCCTTGAACTTCTTCATGAAGCTGGATACCTCCAGGTCTTCCATGCCGTTGGGCCGCATCCGGGCGCAGGCTCCGATGATGCCCGTCAGCTCGTCCACCGTGTACAGGCTCTTCTCCATCAGCGTCACAGGCTCCACGTCCGTGCAGATACCGTAGCCGTGGCTGAGGATGGCGTGAATTTCGTCCTCGTCCACTCCCGCCGCCCGCAGCGGCTCCGCTGTGTGCTGCAGATGCTCTTCGGGGTACTTTTCATAATCATAATCGTGCAGATAACCCACGGCGGCCCAATGCTCCGCATCCTCGTCAAAGTGCTGTCCCATAGCCCGCATGGCGGCGCTTACGCTCAGGGCATGTACCTTCAGGTGCGGTTCCGTCACCATGGTATCGTTCAATTCCTTCGCACGTTCCAACGTCAGCATTGCTTAACGCATCCTTTCATATAACATATCAGCAGAAGAACAACTGTCCTGCGCGGGTGATGAAGCTCTGCATTCGGTAGTTGCCCCGCTCCATGCCGAGCATCCGCACCAGCTTGGGCTTCTTTTCCAGCGCCAGATAGCGGCTGACTACCTTCTGCGCTTCCTCGGGCAGTACGCCCGCATAAGCGGCGGCAAAGTCCGCCGTGTGGCGGTAGGTCAGCGCCATGCGCTGCTTTCCCTTTTCCCGGGCGGAAAGCGCCTTCGCTCCCCGCTGGGCAAGTCCCGCCTGACTGGCCCCCATTTCGTTATTCCCGTGCTGACGGTACATGACCAGCGGCTGCGGCACGCAGACCACATGCCCGAAGGCTGCTGCTGTCAGCGCCAGAAACCAGTCGTGCATATACATGTTGGACGGATCGCCGTGGGCAAGCGCCAGCTCCCGCAGGGCGCGGTTCATCAGCACCGTGCAGCCGGTAACGTTGTTCTGCACCAGCAGCCGGGAAAGCTGCGTTGCGTTCACGTCCCAGCCCTGATGCCGGAAAAAGCTCTCGTGCAGCAGCTTTCCTTCTGCATCTACCACCTGCGCGTCGCTGTGGATCAGCAGGGGTGCAGCGCTTCCCCAGCGAAGCTCTGCGGCCTTCATAGCGGCAAGGCCGTCCCGCAAGCGTCCGGGCGTCCAGCGGTCGTCCTGATCGCATAAAGCGGTATAGTCCGCTGTGGCTTGTCCCAGCAGACTCCAGAAGTTGCCGACGGCTCCATGCACCCGCTGTGGCCTTTCGTCCTGCACGACGGAGAACCGTGCGTCCTTTGCCGCCCAATCCTGCAAGAGGGCGGGGGTGCCGTCCGCCGAGCCGTCGTCCTGCATCAGCACGCGGAAGTCTACGCCCTCCTGCGCCGACAGCGATTCCAACTGCTCCGGCAGGTATTTTTCACCGTTGTAACAGGCCAGCAGTACCTCGATCACCACTTCCACCCCCACTTGTGGAAATACTTGAAGATGGACTGTATCTGCAGCAGATTGCCCTTGAGGGTGCGCGTATTCTCCCGCGCCCACGCGTGCGTGATCACCATATCGGGATGGTAGATGATCTTCCCCAGCTCCCGGGCCCGTCGGCCCAGGTCGGTATCCTCCTGATAGAGAAAAAAGCGCGGATCAAAGCCCTGCAATTTGCGGAACGCCTCCGTGCGGATGAACAGGAAGCACCCCGTGGCAAATTGCACCTCGCGGGGCTCCGTCACCTGCACGTCCGCCAGCGTATAGGCCCTGCGCCAGCGGCGGAAGCATCCGCCCAGCCGCTCCAGGCGTCCGCCCAGCAGGTTGCGGATCGTTACCTCGCCCTTGGGCAGAAACTGCTCTGTGCCGTCCGGGTTCATCACCTTCGGGGTGAGGATCACCGCCTCCGGGTGCGCGTCCATCCACGCGGTCATGCGGCCGATCAGCTCCGGCGGGAAGGTCACGTCCGGGTTGCAGAGCAGGTGATAGCGGCTGTGCAGCAGGGGCAGTACCGCATTATTGCCCCGGCCGAAGCCCAGGTTTTCCTTCTGCGGCAGCAGCTGCACGTCCGGCCACGTCTGGGCGAGCTTCGCCCCCACACCGTCCAGGCAGTAGTTGTCCACCACAAAGATTTCGGGCTTCTCCGTGCTTTCCTCCAGACAGCGCACCGTGTCCAGCACGCTCTCCCCCGAGCGGTACAGCACCACACAGGCCGAAACGTTCGACGCTTCCTTCACCGACGCACATCCTCTCCCCGCCGTCCCCGGCGGGCCGCATTTCGCCCCCTATTGTACCCTCAACCCCCGGATTTGTCCAGAAAACTATGGTATTTTCGGACAAACAATGGTATACTGAGCGTATTCAGCAAGGAGTGAAGTCCATGAAGAAGCAGATTTTGAACACGGACAGCTACAGCCCGCTTTACAAGCAGTTGATGCAGAAGCTGCGCAGCGATATTCAGAACGGCGTTTATCCCGTCCACAGCCGCATCCCCTCCGAGCAGGAGCTGTGCGACACCTATCAGGTCAGCCGCGTGACCGTGCGCAAGGCTCTTGCCGAATTGACGCAGGAGGGGCTGCTCAACCGCCATCAGGGCAAGGGCACCTTTGTGGGCGTGCCCCGCATCCGCAAGGATTTGCGGGACGTGAACAGCTTCCACGACATCTGCCGGGTGATGGGTTCCGTGCCAACGACGCGTCTGCTGCACGTGCAATGGGTCTATCCCGAGGAGACGGATGCACGGGAGCTGAACTGTGAGCCGGGGGAGCAGGTCTTGGAGATCGTGCGTCTGCGCTTGGCGGACGACATTCCCGTGATGCTGGAAACGAACCGTTTCCCGGCTGATTACGGCTGGCTGTCAGAGGCCGATTTAACGGGTTCGCTGTATGCGCTGTTGGCGGAGAAGGGCGTGGAGGCCAAACAGGCGGTTCACGACATTTCCCTGTGCCATGCCACGCCCGCACAGGCCAAGGCGCTGGCGGTGGAGCCGGGCGAGGCGCTGCTCTGCTTGCAGGAGGCCATTTTCGATCAGAACGGCCATCCGCTGCACACCTCGCATCAGGTGATCCGCGGCGACCGCTTCACCTTCCGTATTTAATTTAAGGCACTACCGCACAATTCGTCGGCAGCGCTGGCGATGCCTTTTCTGCC
>USCW01000151.1 GCA_900553315.1 uncultured Eubacteriales bacterium | reverse complement strand
TGACGAAAAATTCATTCGCCTCCGCACCAACTCATTTGTGCGGTATTGCCCTTGAAAAAAGACCGTGCCGCTTTTTCAACACGCGAAGCGTACAAATTTGCCCCCTTGCGCTTTTTTCGTTTATGAGGCATAATACAAATGCGGCGCAGAATATGATTTGTCGGCGCTGCGCCAAAAAAAGCTACGAAAGTCGAGGGTTTTATCATGCTGGAATACAAGTTTGATACCCAACTGCTCATTGAGGGTAACAATCTTTCTGAGGACGCCATCAACGACTACATCACTCAGAACATCGAGGGCGACTGCCTGCTGGCCGTGGGCGATGAAGACCTCATTAAGATTCATTTCCACACCAATACTCCTTGGAAGGTGCTGGAATACGGCGCGTCGCTGGGCGAAATTTATGACGTGGTTGTGGAAAACATGGAGCGCCAGGAGCAGGGTCTCCACGGCTGAGTAAGGGAAGCGAAACATCATGTGGATTTGCGATACGCATTCGGATACGTTGTTTGCCATGGGCGTTGAAAAGAACGCCTCCCCCGCTATCACCCCCGCACGGCTGCGGCAGGGCGGCGTAACGCTGCAAACCTTCGCCCTCTGGTCGGGTCGTCAAGGCAACAAGGGTGACGTGAAGGGCATTATGGACGCGGAAATGTCCATGGTGCCCACGATGCTTGCGGCGGGAATGAAGCAGGTGGACGACCCCACAGAGGCCAAGGAGGGCGAAAGCTCCTTCATGCTGTCCATCGAGGGTGCAGAAATCTTCGAGGGCGGTCTGCATACCGTCGCGGAGTGGCGCGAAAAGGGCGTGCGTATGGTGGCTCTGCTCTGGAACAACGAAAACAAGCTGGGCCAGAGCGCCAAGTCCGGCTCCACGCAGGGTCTGACAGACTACGGCGTGCAGGTGGTCAAGGAAATGCAGCGTCTGCACATGGCGGTGGACACCTCCCACCTGAACGAAGCCGGGTTTTACGACATCTTTGCCAAAACAAACCTGCCGCCCATGGCCTCCCACAGCTGCTGCAAGACGCTATGCGACCATTGCCGCAATCTGTCCGACGAGCAGCTTCGTCTGCTCATCCGCGAGGGCGGCTACGTAGGCATAAACTTCTACCCCCATTTCCTGAACGTCGATGGCAAGGCCACGCTGGAAACGGTCGTGGAGCATATCGACTATATCTGCCAGATGGGCGGTGAGAAGATCGTGGGCTTTGGCTCCGATTTTGATGGCATTGATTGCTGTCCCATCGGTCTGGAGAATCCCGCAGACATTCCCGCGCTGCTGAGCGCCCTGCGCAAGCGCGGCTACAGCGAAGCCACCATTGAGGACATCGCCGGGAAGAATCTGCTGCGTTATTTCGCCATGCTGTAACTTCAAAGCATCAGGGCCGCGGCCAGCATCACCGCGGCCCTTTCTTCATACCCTTTACAGGAGGATTTCCATGACTGACAAAAAGAAGCGTTTTCCGGAATGGCTTCGCACGGCGCCGCTCTTTATACTCTTATGCGTGCTGGGCGGTACCTGCGGATACTTAGGCTTATCGCTTTCGGAGCAATTCATCCCGGACTATGCTAGCCCGTGGTCTGTTCTGCTGCTACCCCTGCTGCTGTATGCTGCCTTTCTGCTGCAAATCATCCTGCATGAAGCCGGCCATTGGTGCTTTGGAGCCATGACCGGGTATCGCTGCTATTCCTTCCGCATTTTCAACCTCTGCTTTGTCATGCTGGATGGAAAGGTACAGCTTCGACGCATGTCCCTTCCCGGAACCGGCGGGCAATGCCTCATGTCTCCGCCTGATCTGCACGATGGAAAAATGCCCTGTCTGCTGTACAATCTTGGCGGCGTGCTGATGAACCTGCTGACGGCTGTCCTCTGTCTGCTGCTTTCCCGCATCGCCTTCGGCTGGCTGGCAGCCTTTCTCATCATGATGTGCGTGGCAGGGGTATGTTTCGCGCTGACCAACGGTATTCCCCTGCACATGCAGGGCTTGGACAATGACGGCTATAACGCGTTAGCGCTGTGTCGCTCCCCTGCGGCCCAGCGGGCGCTGTGGATTCAATTAAAAATCAGCGAAATGACCTATCGCGGTGTTCGTTTGCGCGATATGCCAGAGGAATGGTTTCAACTGCCGTCAGAGGACGATACGGGCAACGCGCTTCTCGCTGCGCTGGCGGTATTCGCAGAAAATCGCCTGATGGATGAGCAGCGCTTCAAAGAAGCCGCACAGCTTATTGACCGTCTGACTGTCTCCCCCGGCGCGATTCCCGGCATTTATCTTGCGCTGCTGACCGCCGACCGCATTTATTGCGAGCTGATGGGCGAGCAGCGTCGAGAGGTCCTTGACCAACTGCAAAGCAACAAGCTCTATCAAAAGATTGCTAAGCAGATGAAGAGCTTCCCCTCCATCCTACGCACCAACTATGCCGTGGCGCTGCTGGATACCCGAGATGAGGCCAAGGCGAAGGACATCTATCAGCAATTCGAAAAGGCTGCCGCCGCCTATCCCGCTCCAGCAGATATTGCAAGCGAGCGGGAGTTGATCGCGTTAGCACAGCAAAAAGCACAAGAAAATTAAAACGACCAGCGGCTGGATGCATATCGCATCCAGCCGCCGCTTTTACTTGGAAAAGGTTTCGTCATAAACTGCCATCGTTTTTTCGATCCACGCATGGTAGACTGTTCGTGGACTGGCTGCCGCAAGAGAACGCAGTTTTCGCGCCATAGACAGACCGTCCGATACATCATGCCATAGGTCGGCAAACAGAAAGTCCGGCTGCATTTTCGGATAGGCCTCCTGCATCCAAGTAAATGCGTCCGCTTGTACCAGCCGCAAGCACTCCTGCCGTGGAAACTGCGGCAATAGATACCGCTCAAATAGGCGCAGTGCCTCCGAGCTTCGCTCCACCACCGTCACCCGATGGACGTTGGGATTTTGCAGCGCCATAAATGCGAAATAGCCCAAACCGAGGCCCAGCGCTACCGTCTCTCCAAAGGCCGCCTCCGCCACGGGACGAATAGTTGCCATTTCGTTGGGCGTGACCGACATCCACAGCCGCCCGTTTTCCAGCACCGCCGGGTAGGCAAACGCTTCCGCAAAGCAGCCGATTTGCGGAAGCGTCCGTCCATCGGCAAGCGTGCGAAAATCATCGCAGACGAATGCTTCCCACGGGGCGTACCGCTCCTGCGTAAAACGCCACGCACCGTCCGAGGCTTCTGGAAAACGTATGGTCGCAAGATAGGGATCCTGCCGCACTGCCTCTGCATCCAGCACATGGCACATTTTCGGAAAGCACCGCCGATACAGCGCCCGATCTGCCGGGTCATCCACGGTATCCAACCCCACCAGCGCTGCCAGCAAAAGCCGCCACGCTTCCTCCGCAGGCAGTCCATCCGCCGTCAGCGCCGCTATATCCTGTGCCGTAATGGCACGAGGACGGTTGCAGAGATAGTCGCCCAGCAGCGGCAGCAGCCGTTCCAAGTCTTCATCCATGGTATGATATCTCCCCCACGATTGCATAGAAAGAGGGAAGAGCCGCCAAGCGCCTCTTCCCTTGCGTTTGCTTACTTTGTGCCAAAGGAAATGCCGATGTTCTTCGCCGTCTGCACCATTTGATGATCCGGCGGCACCAGCTTGGCTACGCCCGCAATCTCGCTCAGCGGATTATGCGTCACGGTATTGCCCACCAACGCCACGGACACACCGAATATGCCGTCACGAATCAGCTCCGCCGCATGTACGCCAAACTGGGTGGACAGCACCCGGTCATAGGCGCTGGGACTGCCGCCGCGCTGAATGTGCCCCGGAATGACCGCACGTGCTTCCACGCCCGCCAGCTCCTGAAGCTGCGCCGCAATGCGCTGACTGACGGTAATGGGCGACGCGGCACGCTTGGCCTCGCGCTCCTTCTTCTTCAGCTTGGCCTCCTCCTTGTCCATAGCACCCTCAGCCACGGCCAGAATGGAGAAGCCCTTACCAGCGCTGGCACGAGTTTCGACCACCTTCGCCACACGCTCAATGTCATAAGGAATTTCGGGAATCAAAATCACATCCGCACCGCCGGCAATGCCGGAATACAGCGTCAGCCAGCCCGCCTTGTTGCCCATGACCTCGATCACCATGCAGCGGCCATGACTGCACGCCGTAGTATGGATTCGGTCGATCACGTCCGTGGCAATGTCTACCGCCGTGTGGAAGCCGAAGGTAAAATCGGTGCCATACAGGTCGTTATCAATGGTCTTGGGCAGACCGATCACGTTCAGTCCCTCCTGCGACAGCAGGTTGGCCGTCTTGTGGGTGCCGTTGCCGCCCAGAATTACGAGGCAGTCCAGCTTCATGGCCTTATAATTGGCCTTCATGGCTGCGACCTTGTCCACATTATCCTCGCCGATGACCTTCATATTGCGGAAGGGCTGACGGCTGGTGCCCAGAATGGTGCCGCCCAGCGTCAATATACCGGAAAACTGAGCACGATCCATCACCTGATAATCGCCCTGAATCAATCCACGGTAGCCGTCATGAATGCCCACAATCTCCACATCATCAAACATCTCATAGGCCGCACGCGCCACGCCGCGGATGGCTGCATTCAAGCCGGGGCAGTCGCCGCCGCTGGTCAGGATACCAATGCGTCTTTTCATTCCTCCATGGCCTCCTCTTGTAACTGAAACGTTACTGCCATTATAGCACGCTGACTCCATGGGTGCAAGGAGGAAACCACGCCATGCCACGCCCGTCTCATAAAAAAGCGAAAAGGTCAAGGAGATTTTCAGGGCGGATAAG
>USCW01000150.1 GCA_900553315.1 uncultured Eubacteriales bacterium | reverse complement strand
TCTGGGGGAGAGGCGCTTCTCTCAGAGAAGCGGCCTCTCCCCCAGAATCTCCCTACCTCACCTACCTCGTTCCTGTTCTTCCCCCTTGTCCTTATAGGCCTTCTTGTTGTATAATGAGCGTGTTTTGAGACTTGAAATCGACACGAAAGGACGTAACGATATGAGCAACAATCGCCCCGAAAATGCGGTGGTGCTGATTCCGTCGCTGGAGCCGGATGAGCGGCTTCCGCGATACGTGAAGGCGCTGCTAGCGAAGGGCTTTGGGCATATTGTGGTGGTGGACGATGGCTCCAGCGAGGCGTTTCAGCCGATTTTTCAGCAGCTGACGGAGACACCCGGCGTGACCGTTACCCATCATGAAGTCAACCGCGGCAAGGGTGCGGCGCTGAAGACTGGCTATGCGCTGATCGAAAAGCAGTTCCCGGACTGCCTTGGCGTAGTCACGGCGGACGCGGATGGTCAGCATACGGTGCAGGACGTTTGGCGGCTGGCGGAGGCCCTGACAAGCGGGGAAAAGAAGCTGTATCTGGGAAGCCGCGATTTTTCCCTGCCCCATGTGCCGCCTCGCTCCCGCCATGGCAACCGTATTACCAGCAGCGTGTTTAAGGCGCTGTACGGTCAATGGCTGCCGGACACGCAGACGGGACTGCGGGCCTTCCGCCGGGAGGAGCTGCCCTTTATGCAGGAGGTCGATGGCGACCGCTATGAATATGAAATGCGGGTGCTGATCGCCTGCGCTCGGGCGGGGATCCCCATGGAGTCCATCACCATTGAAACGGTCTATGAAAACGGCAACGAGGGCTCGCATTTTCATCCTATTCGGGACAGCTACCGCATTTATAAGGTGATCCTCGGCAGCTTCGTGAAGTTCATGGGGACGAGCATCCTGTGCGTGGGCATTGATCAGGGGCTGGCGTGGCTGCTGCGGGATGTGCTGTTGGCGCATATGGGCATTGACCATACGGGTCTCATCTGGGCCAGCGGCCTGTTGGCACGGCTGGTGTCCTCGGTGGTGAACTTCGCGCTGAACCGCTCCTTCGTGTTTAAGCTGAAGGGAAGCGCGAAGAGCGCCGTTTGGAAGTATGCGTTGCTGTGCGTGGCGGTCATCTGCATCAGCAACCTGTGTGTGCAGCTGCTGGAACTGATCGGCTGGAACGCGGGCATTGCAAAGGCGGTCTGCGACACGCTCCTGTACTTCTTCAATTATCACATTCAGAACCGCTGGGTGTTCCGGGAGGAAGAAAAGAAAGCATGAAAAAGCGCTTGCAAAACGTTTTGTTGACGCTGCTGACTTTGGCAATGCTGCTGGGAGTGGCGGTGTCTGTGCCGCAGGGAAGCATTACGGAGGAGGCTCAGGCCCGCTACCGTGACGAAGGCCCCGCGAACCCGGACGATGAATATGCCTTTTTGTTTGACGAGTAAGAAGGAGGACGCATAATGCGAAAGCTGCTTGCGGTGATGTGCGCCGCGCTGCTGCTGCCGGTGATGGCGCTGGCGGAGAATACGCTGCCTATGGACTTTACGCCCGGCTATGTGGCGGAGGAATCCAACTATACCGAGGATGGCTATCAGGATGAAACACTCACCGTGACCATGGAACGCGTGTGGATCGGAAAGGCGCAGTACAATGTGGCGCGGGTGAAGATCGCTGACGCGTCTCAGCTGCGCATTGGTCTTGCGGCACCCTTCGGCAAGAAAAAGACCAATAAGATTTCCACCATCGCCCGGGATAACCATGCGGTGGTGGCCATCGGCGGCGACTATTACGGCAACGAAGAGGGCGGCTACGTCGTCCGCATGGGCGAGGTCTATCGCAAGAAGCCCCTCAAGAGCCGCGATATGCTGGTAACGGACAGTAAGGGCAATTTCCACATTTTGAAGAACTCCGACGCGGCGCAGCTCAAGGAACTGATGAGCGCAGAGGATAGCATCGTCAATGTGTTCAACTTCGGCCCTGCGCTGGTGATCGACGGAGAATTGCAGACCATGCCGGAGAAGTACAACTACAATATTGACGGTATGGAGCCTCGCTGTGCCATTGGCCAGTTGGGCGAGCTGGAATACCTGCTGGTCGTGGTGGACGGTCGGGACGCGGACGGCTCCAAGGGCTGCACCGTGGCGGAGCTGGCGCAATTTATGTACGATCAGGGCTGCACGCAGGCCTATAATCTGGATGGCGGTGGCAGCGCACTAATGTATTTCCATGGTGAAAACTATTCCAAGAAAACTGTTATTGCTGAACGGTCTGTGACAGATATTATTTATTTCTCCACGGGCATCAACGGGGAGGCTCAGTAACGCATGACCGAGACGGTTTTTACCCTGCTGGGACAGTCGGTGACGGGCTTCGGGCTGGGTATGGCGGGGGCTATGCTGCTGATGCTGGCGGTGATGGGCGGCTGGTGTCATGCGCGAAAGCTGGGCTATGGCGTGTTCATCCGTTTTGCGGCGCTGGCGGTGCCGCTGACGCTGCTTTGCAGTCGGGCCTTATTTGTACTGGCGGACTGCACGTATTATCTGACCACCCTGTCCAATCCGGCGCTGGCGCTGCGCTTCTGGGACGGCGGGTATTCGCTGGTGGGAGCGGTGCTGGGCTTTATGCTGGCGGCGTGGCTGGGTGAAAAGGCCACGCGTCTGCCGGGAAAGCCGCTGCTGGACGGCGCGGCGCTGGCACTTCCGTTGGGCATCTTGGTGGAGCGCCTGTGCGAGCCGGGCACGGATATGGGCATGGGCAAGGCCATTGCCACGCCCGCGTTCATGTTCCTTGGGGTGGAGGATCCGCTGACCGGGGAATGGGTGCATCCCGTGTTCTACTACGAGGCGGCGGTGGCGGGCATTTTGTTCGTCGTACTGCTGATCTGCGCGCTTCGCAGGAAAAAGACGACGGGCAGTCTGCTGGGCATCTTCACGGTGCTGTTTGCCGCCACGCAGATATTCTTTGAATGTATGCGCAATGATAACCACATGGTGGTGCATTTCGTGCCCGTGCAGCAGGTGGCGGAGCTGCTGATGCTGCTGACGGTGCTGGGCTGCTGGACGAAGCGTCTGGCCAAGAAGGGCACAAACAAGAGCCAAATCATGCTGATCTGGCTCACTGTAATCGTCTGTGTGGCGCTGACGGTGTTCATGGAGTTCCGCATTGACCGGGGCAGCATGAAGCTTCTGTATTACAGCGTGATCGCCCTGTGCATGGCGGTGGTCAGCGTGCTGGCGCTTCGGTGTCGGCGCAAGGCGGCGTGAGGCAGGATTACTTCCGATTGGCGCAATCCTTTTTGCAGCCCTTGCAGCTGTCGAGGCAAAGCTCCTCGCCGCGCAGCAGCAGGGGCTGTACGCCGTTCGCGGCATTGCCTTCAGGCTGAAAGCCTAGACGGGCGAAGAACGGCACAAGGGCCTCGGGGGACAGCACGCGGATCAGCCGTGCGCCGTGGCTCTCCGCCTTGAAGAGCAGCAGACGCAGGGTCAGGTCGCCCAACCGTTGACCGCGCAGAGTGGGCGTGACGGCGATGTCGCCAAGATAAAATGCGCCCTCGTGCCACCAGATACGTCCCGTTGCGGCGGCACGGCCCTGCTGATAGACCACGACATTCCATGCCTGTGCGTCCAGCGCGTCGCGGCCGCGCAGAAGGCTTTCTTCGCGCAGGGCGAAGGCTTCCGGCGCATCCGTGGCGGGGGCGAACCACTTTCCTTCAATCATGACAAAAAGATTCCTTTCTATCTTCACGCAGGAGGCGAAGAACCATGGATCATAAGAAGATCGAGCGTATTAACGAGCTGGCCCGCAAAAAAAGAACCGTCGGACTGACGGAGGGCGAGGTCAAGGAGCAGGCGGCGCTGCGTCAGGAGTATCTGGACGGTTTCAAGGCCAACATGCAGGCCGTGCTGGACAGCGTGCGCATTCAGCGCCCGGACGGCACGCTGGAAAAACTGGAGAAAAAGCGCCCTAATTAACAGCATACCCTATTCCTGAGAAAAAGTCAAAAGAAAAAGTTTGGCACAAACACTTGCCAAAAAGAACAGGGTAGGGTATAATAAACTCGGACCTAGGGAATAAGAGAAATGAGAAGCATCCCGCGGCGGCCATTTTCAGAAGGAATGGGCATCGGATTCTTAAACGGTCAGGTAACTCCCTAGCAGGTTGATTGACCCGGACGACATGAATCCCCTTGAACAGAAACTGAGAAATGGAAGCAGGGTGACTCCCTTGGCGTAGTAGGTTGACAAGACCGGTATCGCCGCCGCGGCAAATTGAAAAGGAAGAGGTGATTCCGTTGTACGAAGATGAAGAACAGGATTTCGGCGTGATCGAAGGCACTGACGAGGATGGAAATAAAGTCCTGCTGCAGGTGTTGGATTATTTCTTCTACAATGGTGAGGAATACGCGATTTTGACCGATGCAGAGGACGCGGACGACTGTGAATGTGATGCCTGCGCGCCCCATGAACACCACGACCATTGCAGCTGCGGTTGCGGCTGTGAGGACCACGAGGACGATGAGACCGAGAATGAAGAAATCACCTGCTATATTATGAAGGTGATCACCAGCACCGAGGAAGACGGTGAAGAGGTCGAGGAATTCGTGCCCGTGGACGATGCTCTGGAAGCGAAGCTTATTGAGGTTGCAACGACCAAGCTTAGTGCCGACGATCCCGACGAGGAAGAGTAACCAGCAGGCATCGGAAAAACTGCATACCCCCCGCTGAATGGCCTTGCCCATCCGGCGGGGATTTTTATATGAGTGAGGATGATTGCGAGGGAGGGGGCTTCTCTGCAGAGAAGCCCCCT
>USCW01000149.1 GCA_900553315.1 uncultured Eubacteriales bacterium | reverse complement strand
GGGGTCTGGGGGAGAGGGGCTTCTCTCAGAGAAGCCGCCTCTCCCCCAGAATCTCCGCGTCTCCCCCGTCACTTTAACGTTACGACCGTTACGCCGCTTTCGCCTTCGCCGTAGACGCCTAGGCGGAAGGATTTCACGTGGGGGTGGCGGCGGAGGTGCTGCTGAATGCCGCTGCGGAGAACGCCGGTGCCCTTGCCGTGAATGATGCTGACCTCCGTCAGCGAGGCCAGCACCGCCTCGTCCAAATACTGATCCACCACGGGAATGGCCTCGTCCAGCGCCATGCCGCGTACATCGCACTCCATCGGCACCGTCCGCGTCATCGCGCCCGTCTCCGCGTGGAAGCTGCTCTTCTGCTTCTTCGCGGGCTCCTCCTTCACCAACCGCAGTTGGGAAATGTGCGCCTTCAGCTTCACAATCCCCGCCTGTAACTGCACCTCGCCCTTCGCGTCCGGTGCGGACAATACCACGCCCCGGGTCTTCAGGTTCAGTATCTCCACCTCGTCGCCCACCTTCAGCGTCTTCGGGGGCTTGTCCACCCGATCCGCCTTCTGCGCCAAGCCCTCGGAGAGACTGTCAATGCCGTCCTCCAAACGCTTGCGCAGCGCCGCCGCTTGCATGTCCGGGCCGCTGGCAGCACTCTTCTTCATCTGCTTCAGCTCGCGCATCACGCTCTCGGACTCCCGCCGCGCATTTTCCAGAATGCGCCGTGCCTCGTCCTTCGCCTTGCGCAGACTCGCCTCCCGCTTGGCCTCCATCTCCCGGCGCAGGAACTCCGCCTCGTCCCGCAGCTTCGTGGTCTCCGCCGCCGCCTGTTCTGCCAGCTTGCGCTCCTTTTCGGCCACCTGACGGTGATATTCCGCGTTGGCGATCACGTCCTCAAAGCGCTTATCCTCCGTGCTGAGCAGCTTCTTCGCCTCGTCGATCAGCCCCTCGGAAAGCCCCAGCTTGCGGCTGATCTCAAAGGCGTTGCTCTTGCCCGGCACGCCGATGGACAGCCGATACGTGGGCCGCAGCGTCTCCACGTTGAACTCCACGCTGGCGTTTTCCACCCCCGGCGTGGACAGGGCGAAGGCCTTCAATTCACTGTAATGCGTCGTGGCCAGCGTCCGTACCTGCTTGCGCAAAAGCGCCGTCAGGATCGTCTGCGCCAACGCCGCGCCCTCCGTGGGATCGGTGCCCGCCCCCAGCTCGTCGAACAGCACCAGATCGTCCGCCGTCACCTCGTTCATGATGCCCACAATGTTCGTCATGTGCCCGGAGAACGTGGACAGGCTCTGCTCAATGGACTGCTCGTCGCCAATGTCCGCAAACACCTGCTGGAACACCGCCAGCTCCGTGCCCAGATCGGCGGGCACATGCAGCCCCGCCTGTGCCATCAGCGTAAACAAGCCCACGGTTTTCAGCGTCACCGTCTTGCCGCCCGTGTTGGGGCCGGTAATAATCAGCGTGGTGAATTCCCGCCCCATCCACAGATTGGAAGGCACCACCTTTTCCCGGTCGATCAGCGGATGACGGCCGCGAATGATGTTGATGAAGCCGTCCCTGTTCATTTTCGGGGTTACGCCGGACATATCCCGGCTGAGCAGTCCCTTGGCAAAGGCGAAGTCCAGCTCCGCCAGCAGCTCAAGGTTCTCCTTCAGCTGCACCGCGTAGGGCGCAACCTCCGCCGACAGCGCCGCCAGAATGCGCTCGATCTCCTGCTTTTCCTTCGCTTCCCATTGCTTCAGCTCGTTGCCCATCTCCACCGCCGCCATGGGCTCAATAAACAGCGTCGCGCCGCTGGCGGACTGGTCATGCACCAATCCCGGCACGCTGGCGCGATATTCCGCCTTCACCGGCAGCACATAGCGGTCGTTGCGCATGGTCAGAATGGGATCCTGCAAATATTTCTGGTACGCGCTGGAGCGGATCATGCTGTTCAGCCGCTCCTTGATACGCTCCGTTGCGCCGCGCAGGTGGCGGCGGATGTTCGCCAGCTCGTTGGAGGCCTTGTCCGCGATCTCATCCTCGGAGAGGATCGCCGTGGTGATGTCGTCCTCCAAGTTGCGGAAGCTGCCCAGCAGACTGGCCTTTTCCTTCAGGCGGGGCGTATTGTCCCGCTCCGTGACCAGCGCCGAACGCGCCGTGCGGCAGGCCCGCATCAGCGTGGCGATCTCCAGCAGCGCCTTGGGCGACAGCGTCGCGCCCTTGTCGCACAGCGCCAGATAAGGCCGCACGTCCGAGAAGGAAGCCATGGGATGTCCGCCCACATAGGTCAGCACCACCAGCGCTTCCTCCGTCTCCTCCTGCCACTCGGAAATCTCCTGAAAATTCGTGGACGGCACCAGCGCCTGACACTTTTCCGCCCCCAGCGGCGTCAGCGCCTTCTCCGTCAGCATATCGCGGATCTTTGTGAATTCCAGCACCCGCAGGGTTCGCTCTTTCATCATGATGCTTTCAATCCTTTTATGCAACGGGCCGCGTCCAATGGCCCGTAGTGGTCGATGCTTCGGCGGGAGCCCCTGCCAGCAGCGCGGCGGCTTCCTCGCCTGTTTCCATGGTAAAAACGTACAACGGTGCGGCACATTCCGCCGCCTGTGTCCGCAGATCGGTGGGCAGACTGTTTATCAGCTCCACGCGGCAGCCCTCCGGGAGCCGCTGGCGCAGCAGCGGGAACGCCTTACCCCGGCGGTCTATCAGCTTCTGTCCCGCCAGCGCGTCGGGCGCGTGCTCGTCGCACATACGGCAGAATGCGTGACCGCTTTGCAGTCCCAGATACACCCGCGCAGGGCAATGATGCAGCAGCATGAGCCGCACTCGGCCCCATGCCCAGATCAGCGCCGGGGCGTTCCCCCGCACCAGCGCCGCCGTCTCCTGTCCGGATAGCTCCGGCGAGGCCGTCACGAACTGGCAGCCCGCTTCCAGCAGCACCGCCATGGCACGGCGGTTCATTACCGGGATACCCGGCCCCGCCGCCACGGGCAGCGGCCAGTCATGCCCCAACTGCCCCACGCTGCCCAGCACAAGGCCCACTAAACGCTCTGCTTGTTCTGCTGCAAGCTTCGCCAGCATGTCCAGCGTTTCCTCCGTGCAGACAGTAGGCAGACACAGCCACACCTTTCTCGGCAGCGCCGCCAGCGTCTCTCGTAAGGCCTCCGCTTCATAATTCTCCGGCTGCAACAGCACCCGCACGCTTGCGGGAATCGCCGTGGTCTGCTCTGCCGTGCGGCACACAGCCGTTACAGGCTGAGGGCGTTCGGGAATCGTCCATGCCCGATCCGGCAGCACGCGTCCTTCCTTGCGGGTAAAGGCGGCGATCCGCGCCTCCGTGAAGGCCGCAAGTCCCTCCCGCCGCAGGGCGTTGAGTGCGGACACCGCCGCAAAGGCTCCTGCGGTATCCGTCCGCGTCTCTGTCACGCGGAAGCAGGTATCGCCCGTTTTCTCAAGGCACCGGGCCGCGTCCTCCGCCGTCAGTGCCCTAGAACGAGCGGGCTGTGCTGTTTCCCCGGTCACGGTGACGGTGGTCGTCCCATCCGTCACGGTAAGGGTCAGCGGCTGATTAGGCCACGCGGTCAGGTGCATCCGCACATCAATGGTCGGTTCCGGCAAGCTGGCGGCCTCCGCCATTTGCTTGGCGTCGGTCAGGCGGCAGACCAGATCGCCGGGCTTGACCTGCATTCCGGGCCGCAGACGAAGCGTCGCTTCCTGGCCTGCGGGCACGTTCTTTCCTGAGTAGATCATGTCCTGATCCTGTGCGCCGCGAAGCTGCAAGCCGTCGCCGTCGTGCAGCTCCAGCAGAGGCGTGAACCGGGCGAAGCCCCGCTCCACCCGTGCAATTTTGCCCAGCGTTATCCCCAGATGGTTCACCCGCTGTGGATAAATCACCGCCGCGTCCTCCGTGCCCATGGCGTAGCCGCGCATGAAATCCCCGCGGTTGAAGATTTGACGGAGGCTCTGCATCTCCTGCGCGTCGGCCTTCATAAAGCGCCCCGCGTTCATACGATCAATGGCTTGGCGGTAGCTGTTTGCCACCACGGCCACGTATTCGGGCCGTTTGAGCCGCCCCTCCAGCTTGACGGAAACAGCGCCCGCCTGTGCCAGCGCAGGAAGGTCGTTCCGCATACACACGTCCCGCGGGCTGAGCCACGCGGCGGTCTTGCCGCGATAGGTATACGGCAGTCGGCAGGGCTGGGCGCACCGGCCGCGATTGCCGCTGCGTTCACCCAGCATGGAGGAGAAAAGGCACTCGCCGCTGACGGCTACGCATTGTGCGCCATGCCCGAACACCTCGATCTCGATGCCTTCGTCTGCGGCACGCCTGATAGCCGAAAGGTCGCACTCCCGGGCCAGCACGGCGCGGGTGAAGCCGCGCTCTCTCACGAAGCGCACGCCGCTGGCGTTGTGCAGCGCCATTTGGGTGCTGGCATGGGCGGGCAGGTCAGGGAATCGGGTACGAAGCAGGTCAGCCACACCCATATCCTGCACCAGCACACCGTCCACTCGGAGATCATTGAGCAGCTTCAGCACGTCTTCGACTGCGCTCATTTCGCCGTCCTTCACGAGCGTATTAACGGTAACATGGACGCGCACGTGATGCAGGTGGCAATACCGCACCGCCTCGCGCAGCGCCTCCTCGTCGAAGTTTCCCGCGCCCGCCCGTGCACTGAACGCCGCGTATCCCAGATACACCGCGTCCGCCCCCGCCGCGACGCCCCGCTTCAGCGCCTCCATGCTCCCCGCCGGAGCCAAATTCTCCATAATAAACCTCCTAGTGTGCTTGCGAGGGAGGCGGCTTCTCTGAGAGAAGCCC
>USCW01000148.1 GCA_900553315.1 uncultured Eubacteriales bacterium | reverse complement strand
GAGGCGCTTCTGGCACAGAAGCGGCCTCCCCCGGAGTTCTTCCCCGTCAGCCATTTTATGCCTTCTTCATCTGCGCGGCGATTTCTTCCGCGAAGTTGTCCTGACGCTTCTCGATGCCCTCGCCGCGCTCGAAGCGGGTGAAACGCACGATGTCCAGGTTCGCGCCGGTCGCCTTCGCAACCTCGCCCATCAGACCCTTGATCGCCTTGTCGCCATCCTTGACGAAGGCCTGATCCAGCAGACAGACTTCCTTGTAATACTTCTCGATACGGCCTTCCACCATGCGCTCCACGATCTTCTCGGGCTTGCCCTCGTTCAGCGCCTGCGCACGCAGAATCTCCTTTTCCTTCTCCAGCTTGGAAGCGTCCACTTCCTCGCGGCGGACAGCCTCGGGCTTCGCAGCCGCGATCTGCAGCGCCAAGTCATGCGCAAAAGCCTTCACTTCGTCGCACTTCTTGTCGGTGGCAACCTCCACCAGCACGCCCACCTTGCCCAGCATGTGGATGTAGGTGGAAACCTCGCCGGCAGTCTCATAACGGGCAAAACGACGAATGCTGATCTTCTCGCCGATGGCAACAGTCGCCTCGCTCACCAGGTCGGCGATGGTCTTGCTCTCGTCGTCCACGAACTTCTGCGCCAGCAGCGCATCCACATCGGCGGGGTTCTCCTTGGCGATGTGCTTGGCTACGTTGTTGGCGAAGTTCAGGAAGTTGTCAGTCTTGGCCACGAAGTCGGTCTCGCAGTTGACCTCAACGATCACACCCACGGTCGCGTCCTCGTTGGTGTACTGAGCTACAACGCCCTCGGCCGCAATACGGCTGGCCTTCTTGGCGGCCTGGCTCAGACCCTTCTCACGCAGCCATTCAATGGCCTTGTCCATATCGCCGTCGCTTGCGACAAGCGCCTTCTTGCAATCCATCATGCCAGCGCTGGTGCGCTCGCGCAGTTCCTTTACCATAGCAGAGGTAACAGCTGCCATAGAGATAGCCTCCTTTAATCAATACGATTTTTTGCAAAAAGGGGGAGCTTTCCGGGAAAGCTCCCCCTCCACCTTTGCTGTTTCAGGGGATCGGGGCCGGGAATTAGGCCTCCACGGTCTCCTCAACCTTGGCGGCTTCTTCGGCGACGGCCGCGCCGTCATCCATCTGCTCGCCCTGCTTGCCTTCCAGCACAGCGTCCGCCATCTTGCCGGCGATCAGCTTCACGGCGCGAATCGCGTCGTCGTTGCCGGGGATCACGTAGTCGATCTCGTCAGGATCGCAGTTGGTGTCCACAATGCCCACGATCGGGATGCCCAGAATGCGAGCCTCGGTCACGGCAATGTGCTCCTTGCGGGGATCCACAACGAACAGCGCGCCGGGCAGCTTCTTCATGTCGCGGATGCCGCCCAGGTTCGCCTCGAGCTTTTCACGCTCGTGCAGCAGATTGATAACTTCCTTCTTGGGCAGCACGTCGAACTGACCGTTCTGCTCCATCTTGTCGATCTGGTTCAGACGCTCCACGCGGCTGCGGATGGTGCGGAAGTTGGTCAGCATACCGCCCAGCCAGCGGTTGTTCACATAGTACATGTTGCAGCGCTTGGCCTCGGACTCGATGGACTCCTGCGCCTGCTTCTTGGTGCCCACGAACAGGATAGTCTTGCCCTCCATCGCAATGTCGCGCACGAAGGCATACGCTTCGTCGATTTTGCGAACGGTCTTCTGCAGGTCGATGATGTAGATACCGTTGCGCTCGGTGAAGATGTACTGAGCCATCTTGGGGTTCCAGCGGCGGGTCTGATGGCCGAAGTGAACGCCGGCCTCCAGCAGCTGCTTCATGGAAATAACTGCCATTTGGGTATTCCTCCTTGTTTTTTCCACCCTCTGCTTCAGGGCGATGAGCCACCGAAGTTTCTTCGGCACAAGCATACGCGAAGCAAAGGTGCGTAATCGGGTAGATTATAGCACAGGAAGCTGGACGATGCAAGAGGTAGAGCGCTTCTTTCTTCAGAAAAACTGTGAAATCGCCTTCTTCTAAATCATAAAATCGCTATTTTTCATCATCTTGACCTACGCCGTGCAGACTGGTACAATACTTTCGTGGCATTTTTTCATTTGCATTCTTTTTTCGCCACGTACCCTACCCATGAAAGGAAGGATTCCATGTTCGGTTATCGTCCTGACGGACGGCGCATCGGCAATATTGATCCCATTGTCCGCATTACGCCGTACCTGATGCCCATGCGCTGCGACGCGCAGGTTTTTTTGCAGCACAAGGTGGATTACGAAAAGCTGGCACGTTACATCGCCGCCCAACGCATGAAGGATGAGCAGATCACCTTCATGAACATCATCGTGGCTGCCTACGTCCGTGCGGTCAGTCAGCATCCCGAGGTCAACCGTTTCATCATGAACAAGCAGTATTACTCCCGCAACAACTGCACCGTGTCCTACACCATGCTGAAGAATCCTCAAAGCGCCGAGGACGGCGAAACCGCGGTGAAGATTCACTTCGACCTGACGGATACGCTTTATGATGTGCGCGACCGTATGTCCGCTGCGATTAACGCCAACCGCGGTCTGGAGCAGAAGAACTTTGCGGATAAGCTGGCAAGGGGGGTCATGGTCGTGCCCGGCTTGCCGACGCTGGTGGTCGGTCTGGTGCGTCTGCTGGATCGCTACGGCCTGTGCCCCGGCGCGTTGCTGGACGAGCTGCCCTTCCACACGGGCATGTACATCACCAACAACGCCTCCATCGGTTTGCATCATGTGAACCACCACATTTACAATTTTGGCAGTACCAGCCTATTCTTCGGCATGGGCACGGTGGAGCGTACCGTGGTGCTGGACAGCGAGGGCAAGCCGAAGATGAAGCGTCTGCTGCCTATCGGCATCACGGCAGACGAGCGCGTTTGCTCCGGCGCGCACTACGCGGGCTTCTTTGCCACCATGTCCGCCGCGCTGAACGATCCCGCCAGCTTGGAGGTTCCGCCCGAATCTGTTCGCTTCGATCCCCACGCCGAGTACCACGTGCCCAAGCTGCACGAGACCGCAGCGCAAGGCGCCGCCGTTCAGGGATAACAAGATCATCCGCCCGAGGGTCGTTCGCTCTCGGGCTTTTTTGACGCCGTCCTCTGCCGCGATGAAACCGAAATTTGTATATTTCGTGTCGGCGAACGGCTTTTTTACAACTATTTCATGACAAACGCGCCGCTTTACGTTATAATGAAGTCAACCTCCCCTGCGGGGGAAGATTTTCAGGAGGATATGCGAATGAAAAAGTGGATTGCCATGTTGCTTGCGGTGATGATGCTGGTGCTGCCGCTGGCGGGACTTGCCGAGGCTCCCGAGGAGCTGATGGACAAGGCGCTGGACGATGGCCTGACCCTTGAAACGACGGTCAGCTTCAGTGCGGGAAACCTGCCCTTCGGCGAAGAGATCAACACCCCTGTTGCCGACCTGCTGAACGCGCTGTCATTCTATCATCTGGAAAATGAGAATGATCAGAGCGTCTTTGCGGTTCGTCTGTCCGGCGAGGATGCGATGCGCGTGGAGACCCAGATGGACGTGGACGACCGCGACTACTTCAAGTTCAACTGGCTGGGCGACAGCGTGCTTTCCTTCAATGAGAGCGAGCTGGAAACGACCATGAAGCGCATTGCGGAGGTTTTCGCCGCCGCTATGGGCATGGACAAGGAGAGTCTGCAAAGCGTGCTGTCCGGCGCTGCCAATACGGACATGGACGTGGACGATGCGCTGGATCTGGACGATATGGATGCGCAGCCCCTGATGGATTTCATTGCGTCGCTGTCCGAGCGTGCGGAGACTGCGGATGTGACCGAGCAGCCCGCCGACTGCGACCCGGCTGTGAAGGCTATTACGATCACGATCACGGCGGAAGACCTCGCGCAGTTTTATGAAATCCTGTTCACGATGGTTCGCAGCAATGAGGAGCTCATGAGCGTGCTGAGCACCTACGGCAATGCGACGCTGAACGGCGAAAGCATGACCGTTGAGGAAATGATGGATCAGCTTCCTGCGCAGATTCGTGAGCGCAAGGATCAAATTCCCGACATTCCGCTTGTCATTTATCTGGATGCCGATAACGGCTTGGTCAAGATGACGGAGAGCATGACCATGGCTGTGGATGACAGCGAACCTGTGACGGCTGAGTTCATCGTCAACCGCAACACTGCTGAAATCGGCGTGACCTATGACGCGACGCTGACTGCTGTGCAGGGCGCGGACAACAACGTGATGGTCAAGGTATCGGTTCTGACCGATTCGAAGACCACCGATGATGTATCCATGGCTGTTTATGCGCTGGGTTCGGAACAGGAGGATGCGGAGATGTTCCGTCTGAGCTACGCGGCGCAGAAGAACTATGCGGCTGACAAGGCGGAGCGGCACTCCACCGTGACGCTGCGGTTCCGCCCGGAGGTGAACGCTGAGGCGCTGGAGCTGACCCTGCAGAACGATACGACCGCCGCGTATGACGGCAAGGCGTTCTCCAAGTCGGCGGAGCACAAGCTCTATCTGAGTGACGAGTCCGATCCGTTGGTGACAATGACCCGGACGACCGCGACTGTTGACGCGCCTGCGTCTCTTGCCAACGGAGAGGTGGTTACCCCCGGCACGATGGACGATGCGGACTTCCAAACTTGGCTGAACGGCGTTCTGACCAATCTGACGAGCGGCGCGACGAAGGCTCTTCGTCTCCTCCCCGCCAGCGTTCTCCAAGTCATCCTAAGTCTTGCAAACGGGAATTAAATAAGTTTAGATATGCGAGGGAGGGGACTTTTCTGAAGAAAAGTCCCCTCCCTCGCGCTCCCTCCT
>USCW01000147.1 GCA_900553315.1 uncultured Eubacteriales bacterium | reverse complement strand
TGACAAAAAATGCATTCGCCATCGCACCAACTCATTTGTGCGGTATTGCCCTAAGCCTTTCCGAGAGGCTGTCTGAGGATACCCCACCCGCTATAACCGGGAATGATTTCATCAGGAGGAAATGTTCTCTAGCTTTCGTTCCGCGAGTGATTCTCTTCAAATGTGAGCTTGATTTGTCAACAAGCGGAAGCTCCTCCGCCATTTCATTGTTGATAGATGATCTTCCCGCCTGCCAGCGTATACCGCACCGCTGTGGCCAGCCGCAGGGGGCTTCCGTCCAGCAGCGTCAGGTCCGCCGCATATCCCGGTGCGATGCACCCACGCGTGGCTTCCAGCCCCATAGCCTGTGCCGCGTTCCGCGTGATGGTCGCCATGGCGGCTTCTTCGCCTGCACCGAAGCGCAGACACAGCCCTGCGCACAGCGGCAAATGGTGGATGCGTGCGGTGGGATGATCCGTGCTGAGCGCAACGACCGCTCCCAGCCGCATGAGCTGCGCCGCGAGTCCGTAAACACTCTGTTCGCCGCGGCTTCGTGCCACGCTGAGGATGATGGGCATCCCGCCGGCGGCTAACTCCGGCAGAAGCGCGTCGCTTGCCGCACGATGCTCTAAGGCAACGTCGCCGCCCAGTTCCGCGTGCAGCCGCAGGGCCAGCGCCAGCTCGGACGGCGTGCAAGCCACCAGACGGATGCGCTGATGTTGCTCCTTTGCTTCTGCCAAGGTGTGGTGCAATGCCGCTTCCGTCATGCCCTCCATGGGGTAGATGAGTGTTTCGGGGGCGTTGATCGGTTCGGGGACGCGCCCGGTTTGCCAGAAGCTGCATTTGCGCGGCGCGGGCACCGAGGGCGCGGGGCAGACAGCCACTGCCGTCACCCCAGCGGCGGCGGCCTGTGCGAAGGCCGTATCCGATGGGTCGGGGCGCTCGGGATGCTCCTCCGTCAGCCCAAGGTGAGTGCGCGGGTCTAAAAATCCGGGCCAGATGTGCAGCCCGGCTGCGTCCAGCAAGGACGCTTTTGCTGGGTGCGCGTCAGGGGGGACAAGCTTCAAAATACGTCCGTCTTCGATTTGTATATCCGCCGCAAAGGGGGCGGCGCCCGTCATGGGATGAATGACCCCATGTTGAATCCATAACATCATAGAACGCTCCTTCCGTGGCGAGGGAGTATGAAAAGCGTCAGTTTACCGACGCGATGCTTACGAGAAAAGACAAAAACATTGTAGCATACTTTTTCCGAAATTTGTCAGGCGGAAACAGACTAATGTCTATTTTTACAAGCATTACGGAAACAGCAAAAATTCCGGCGGAGGCGCTTCGGGCCATGCCGCCGGAAGTCCGGTCACAGCAGGATGCAGATCATGCCGCCGCTGCCGTCGTTGATAATGCGGGTCAGCGTCTCCTGCACCTTCTGCTGTGCATCCGCCGGCATTCGCATCAGCTTGTTGGACAGGCCCTCCCGCACCATGTCGTGCAGGCTCTTCCCGAAGAAATTTGTGCTCCAAATCTGCTGTGGATCGTTCTCGAATTCCTCCAGCAGATAGCGCACCAGTTCCTCACTCTGCTTTTCCGTCCCAACCACGGGCGTGACCTCCGTCTCGATGTCCACGCGGATCATGTGCAGCGAGGGCGCGTGGGCCTTCAGCTTTACGCCGAAGCGGCTTCCCTGACGGACGATTTCCGGCTCCTGCAGGGTCATTTCGCTCATGGCGGGGGTGACGAGGCCATACCCTGTTTCCCGCACGGCTCGCAATGCATCGGCTACGTGGTCGTACTCGGCCTTAGCGGCGACCAGCTCCTTCATCAGCGAGAGCAGGTGAGCGTCGCCGCGAATCTCCGTGCCGCACTCCTCTCCAAGAATGCGGTTGAACAATCCGTCCTGCAGGGTCAGGGAAAAATCAATACGTCCTTCGCCGGGCATGAGCCCCTCCTGCCGGAGTCCGGGTACGTAGTCCGACGCGGCGAAGGCCTCCTGAAACACGTCGCTTTCCCGCATTCGGCGGGGCTCGTCGCCTACGCTGCGGACGCGTTCCATGACATGACTGACCAGCCAATGCCCCGGCTCCAGCGCGTGGAGCCACGCGGGTACGGTAAAGCGCACCTCCCGCACGGGGAATTCCAGCAGCACGCTTTCCAGCACATGCTGAATATCCTCCAGCCCCATGTCCTTGACGTTCAGCAGCATCACGGGCACGCCGTGGCGGCTCTCGAGGCTTTCGCGGAGCTGAAGCGCCTCTGCGGTGCGCGGTGCGGCGGAGTTCAGCACGATCACGAAGGGCTTGCCCAGCGCCTGTAATTCGCTGATAACGCGATCCTCCGCCTCCACATAAGCGCTTCGGGGCAGGTCGGCAATGGAGCCGTCGGTGGTGACGACCATGCCGATGGTGGCGTGGTCGGTGATGACCTTGCGCGTACCGATCTCGGCGGCCTGCTCAAAGGGAATATCCTGATCGAACCAAGGGGTATGCACCATGCGCTGGCTTTCTCCCTCGGTGCTGCCCAGCGCTCCCTTGACGAGATAGCCCACGCTGTCCACCATGCGGACGCGGACGGCGGTCTGCTCCTGCAAAAAGACCTGCGCGGCCTCGCTGGGCACGAACTTGGGCTGGGTGGTCATGATGGTCTTGCCGGAGCCGCTCTGCGGCAGCTCATCCAGCAGCCGATCCTTTTTTGGCCCCGGCTGCATGTGCGGCAGCACCAGCTCCTCCATGAAGCGGGCAATGAAGGTGCTCTTCCCCGTCCGTACCGGCCCTACCACGCCAATATAGACGTCCCCATCCGTCCGCTCCGCTATATCCCTGTACAAACAAAAGGCTGTCCCCTTTTCCATGGAAGTCCCTCCTTGCTTCGCTTGCCATAACCTATGGATCTGAGAGAATTGGTAGAACTTTTGGGAGGACAGTTTTGTTCATTTGTTGCAGTCAACCGCGGAAAATGTTTTATTTCAACGGTTCTTTCGCGTGTCCCTCTTGTTTCCGTCATGGCATGTGTGATACAATTACCGTTGCGAATTGTGATATAAGGAGTGTATTTCCATATGGATATGAAGACCCGCATCGCGCAGCTGCTGGCGGATACGCTGCACAAGACTTGGCCCGAGGCGGAGGGACTGCCCGAAGCTGCAGACATCCGCGGTCAGCTGGCTGTGCCGCCGGATCCCAATCTGGGTGATTATGCCTTCCCCTGCTTCCGCTTTGCCAAGGTGCTGCGCATGGCGCCGCCGAAGATCGCCGAGGCGGTCGCCGCTGCCTTTGACGCGCCTGAGACTGCCCGTGTGGAGGCGGTGAACGGCTATCTGAATTTCTTCCTGAACCGGGTGAATTTCGCCAAGGGCACGCTGGAAAACGTGCTGGTCAGCGGGGAAAAGTACGGCTCCAGCGACATGGGTACGGGCAAGACCATCTGTCTGGACTACTCCTCCATCAATATTGCCAAGCGCTTCCACATTGGACACCTGTCCACCACCATGCTGGGCCACAGCCTCAAGCGTATTTATGAGCATCTGGGCTACAAGACGGTGGGTATCAATCATTTGGGCGACTGGGGCACCCAGTTCGGCAAGATGATCTGCGCCTACAAGCTGTGGGGCAGCGAGGAGCAGGTGGAGAAGGGCGGCGTGAACGAGCTGACCCGGCTGTACGTGAAGTTCCACGCGGAGGCGGAGGAGCATCCCGAGCTGGAGGACGAGGGCCGCGCATGGTTCAAGAAGATCGAGGACGGCGATCCCGAGGCGCTGCGCATCTTCAACTGGTTCAAGGAGCTGACCCTACGCGACACCGCCCGGGTGTATGATCTGCTGGGCGTGAAGTTTGACAGCTATGCGGGCGAGAGCTTCTACAACGACAAGATGGGCCGCGTCATTGACGAGCTGAAGGCGAAGAATCTGCTGACGATCTCCGACGGCGCGTCCATTGTGGATTTGGAAAAGTACAACATGCCCCCCTGCCTGATCCTGAAGAAGGACGGCGCGACACTGTACGCCACCCGCGACATTGCGGCGGCGCTGTATCGGCACGATACCTATCACTTTGACAAGTGTCTGTATGTGGTGGCCTATCAGCAGGATCTGCACTTCCGGCAATGGTTCAAGGTGCTGGAGTTGATGGGTTATGACTGGGCGAAGGACTGCGTACACGTGGCCTTCGGTATGATCTCCTACGAGGGTCAGTCGCTGTCCACCCGCAAGGGCAACATTGTTTATCTTGAGGATCTGCTGGATCAGGCGCAGGAAAAGGCGCTGAAGATCATTGAGGAGAAGTCGCCGAATCTGGAAAACAAGGCCGAGGTGGCCCGTCAGGTGGGCATTGGTGCGGTGGTGTATGCCGACCTGAGCAACAACCGCATTAAAGACATCGACTTCAGCTGGGATCGTGCGCTGAACTTCGACGGTGAGACGGGCCCCTATGTGCAGTACACGCACGCACGCTGCTGTTCGGTGCTGCGCAAGGCGGCGGAGCTGAACCTGCCCGATCCGGATTACAGCGCCCTGCAGGACGACGAAGCGCAGGATTGTCTGCGGAAGCTGGGACGTTTCCCGGACGTCATCAAGGAAGCCGCGGACAAGTACGAGCCCTCGATGATTACCCGCGCCGTGACCGATCTGGCGCAGGCTTACAACAAATTCTACTATGAGCACCGTATTCTCGACGATGATCCCGCAGTAGCCGCTGCACGTGTGGCGCTGACCCGCGCCATGAAGTCCGTCATCAAGACCGGTCTCTACCTCATCGGCATCGAAGCCCCGGAGAGAATGTAAGAATAGTATAATAATGCGAGGGAGGGGGACTTTCTGTAGAAAGTACCCCTCCCTCGCGCTCCCTCCCGGAAA
>USCW01000146.1 GCA_900553315.1 uncultured Eubacteriales bacterium | reverse complement strand
GGGTCTGGGGGAGAGGCGCTTCTCTTAGAGAAGCGGCCTCTCCCCCAGAATTCCCCCACATCCCTTTATCTTTGGAGGTTTTATGCGGTTTTGGTGGATTGCGGCGGTGGTCGTGGCGGCGGATCAGGGGAGTAAGGCGCTGGCGCGAGGGCTGGCAGATCGCGGCCTTGTGACGCTGATCCCGGGCGTGCTGGGACTTCGGTACGCGGAAAATACCGGGATGGCGTTCAGCTTGCTCAGCGGAAAGGGATGGCTGCTGGGCCTTGTCTCGCTGATCGTGATCGCGGCGGCGTGGCTGGGTATCCGGCGCTATCGGCTCGGAAAACTGGCCTCCTGTGCGGTGATGCTCATGCTCGGCGGCGCTGTGGGCAATATGATCGACCGATTTGTCACCGGATCTGTCGTCGATATGTTCGAAATATTGCTGTTCCGGTTCGCTATTTTCAACGTCGCGGACGTGGCTTTGACCGTGGGCGCGATCTTGCTGGGTATAACGCTGCTGTGGATGCCAAAGGAATGGAGCGAGAAAACACATGGAGATGCAAACGATTCAGCGGTTTGAGGCCGTGGGCGACGGCAAGTCCCGAGCGGATGTGCTGCTGTCCAACGCTTCGGGCCTCAGCCGAAGCCGCGTGGCGACCCTCATGAGCGAGGGTCAATGTCGGCTGAATGAGAAAACGCTGGAGAAGGCGGGCGCGAAGCCCAAGGCCGGAGAAAGGCTCGCTCTGACCGTGCCGCCGCCTCGGGAGGCCGTGCCCCAAGCGGAGGATATTCCGCTGGAGATTCTCTATCAGGATGAGGATCTGGCCGTGGTCGTGAAGCCCAGCGGTATGGTGGTGCATCCCGCGGCGGGCAACGAGGACGGCACGCTGGTGAACGCCCTGCTTCATCATTTGGATCATCTCTCCGGCATCGGCGGCGAGGTGCGCCCGGGGATTGTCCACCGACTGGATAAGGATACCTCCGGGCTGCTGCTGGTGGCGAAGAATGACTTCGCCCATGCCGAACTGAGCCGCCAGTTGGCGGAGCGGGAAATGGAGAAGCATTACCGCGCGGTGGTCGAGGGTACAATGAAGGAGGACGCGGGCGAGGTCGATGCGCCGCTGGCCCGCAGCAAAACCGACCGTAAGAAAATGGCCATCGACCCCGAGGGGCGCACGGCCGTCACGCGCTGGTGGGTGCTGGCGCGGGGCAAAGATGCGACCCTGCTGGACGTGCGCATTCTGACGGGGCGCACGCATCAAATTCGCGTGCATATGCAGTCGCTGCACCATCCCATTGCGGGTGATCCCATCTATGGCGTTCGCCATGGCGTGCATGTGGGGCGGCTGATGCTGCACGCTTACAGCCTTAGCTTCACACACCCGCGCACGGGGGAGCGCATGACCTTCACCGCGAAGCTGCCGGAGGACTTTGTGCGGGGTCTGCGGAGCGTCGGGCTTCCAGCGTCCGATAGTTGATAACGCCCTGCGCCACGGCTTGCCCCAGACGGGTTTGATAATCCGGGGAAAGAAGCAGCTTTTCTTCCTCGCTGTTGGAAATAAAACCACATTCAATCAGCACCGACGGAACCGGGAGACGAAGAATGAAGTAGTCCCCGGCGAGGGCGGTGCGTTTTTGTTTGGGCGAAAGGCCGTTAATGAGCGCTTCCTGCATGCAGCCAGCCAGCAGCCGCCCCGCATCATTGTCCTTGCGGTAGAAGACCTGCGGGCCGCTTTGGCGGCGGTCGCGGTACTCGTTCATGTGAATGGACAGCACCAGATCAGCGGGCATTTCCGCGCCCATGGCGACGCGGCGCTCCATATCCTGCCGCTTTTTCGTGATGCCGACAGGCGCGTCGTCGCAAAGGTCATCATCCTCCCGGCGGGTAAGGGTCACGGCGGCTCCTTGCGCGGTCAAAGCCTTTTCAACCTCAAGGGCCACGGCGAGGTTGATGTGCTTTTCCCATGTGCCGCTGTCCCGGGCGCGTGCGCCGCCGTCGTAGCCGCCATGGCCGGGGTCTACCAGAATGCGCAGACCGGACAGGGGAAGCGGCGCTTCCACGGCGGCGGGTTCCAGCGCGGGGACGGGCTCTTCCGCCGGGGGACGAAAAATCAGCCCCAGCACGAGCGTGCAGCCGAGGCAGACCGTGAGCAGCGTCAGCAGGCGAAGCCGCCGAGCGAGCAGGGAATGGGACATGGGAGCAGCCTCCTTTCAGTGGGAAAACATGCAAAATATTGTATAGGAAAGAGCACCGAGGGGCGACAGGTAGGGGTATAAAAAGAACCGCGCAAGACCTGTCTTTTTTGGTAAACGGCTTGAAGCGTGCATAGAAAGCATAGGGGCGTGCAAAGCGTCACAGGAGCAGCTTGTGGAAAATCCAAGGGGATTCTCCACATTTTGCACAGGGTTATCCACATGAGCACAAGCGGAAAAACCCAGTAATATCGGCATAAAACGGCTTAAAGAAGAAATTCTCCACAATGTCAACAGGTTTTCCACAGGGAGTTTTCACAGGGGGAAAAGCGTGTGGACAAATGGGAGAAAACGCGAAAAATGGCACAAAATTCGGAGAAAATTCGAAGAATGCGGATGAAGCCTGTGCATAATAACGAATGAATATACAGAAAATGAATCATCCATTAGCATGTGCATTGGAAATTTTGGAGCGAACATTGACCGAAAGGGTCAGGCTTGTGGAGGGAATGTGCACAAACCGGGAAAGCGGCTTGCATAGTTCCCCAAAAGGTGCTGGACGTGTACCCAATAACCCTCGCCGTGGCGGCCCTCCTGCCAGCGGGCATGAGGTAATTCCTGCGGCGGCATGGCGGCATAGGGGCCGGGAAGCGCATACGCTACCGCGCAGAGGTCTCCGCCTCGGCATAGAATGCCGACGGCACAGGAGGATGCTGGCGCATTTGCGGAGAGCGGTACGCGCACGAAACGCCAGCCGGGCGCGTTGAAGGGGGCAAAGGGTGGCAGCGTCTCGAACCATTCCTGCAAAGGACGCAGCGACTCCGGCCAATGCAGCGTGGGAAGCTGCTGCACCGAAGGGGTACGCTCCACGGGTGGAGGCTGCACAGGCTTTGCAGTGCCTGCTTCAGTAGGGCATTCTGCCGGAACCGCGAGATACTGACAGACGGCTTCCTTTAATTGCCATAGGGGCACGGCACAATGATGCAGCGGTCCATGAAACAGTAGTGCAGGGTGGGGCCAGTCCTCTGCCACGACCAGCGTATGAAAGAGCGCGAGGCCTTCACCCAAGGCGAGATTTTCCCGAAACAGTCGGCCACGCCCGGCAGCGTCCGTGGTAAACGCGCCGAGATCCTGCACGGCTCCGGTGCCCGGGGAACCGGACAGCAGCAGCGCCCGCAGGGGCATGTGTGCGCCTGGGAGCGTGATTTGCAAGGCGACGGAAAAGCGGCGGCGGTGCTGCTCCAGCCGCGCAAAGCCCGTACCGCCGGGGGCGGCGGGGCGAAGCAGGATATATTGCCGGGAAAGCGGTTGATCCATAAGGCGCACCTCCTGTGATTCGTCCAAGCCTATGCGGCGTATGACGGGAAAATGTTCATTTGGGGAGACAAACGGTGCACAAGCGTTATAGGATAGGCGCGAAAGGGGGGAGACGGATGGAGCTGGACAGGATGATCGCTGACTTTGAGGATATGGTGGGGTGGCCCTATGCCAGTCCGGGTACGGGGGATGAACGGGGCATTGACTGCTCCGGGGCGTTCGTGCGGGCCTATCGCTTGCAGGGCAAGAGCCTGTACCATGGCAGCAACCGCATGGCGCGAGAGGCGTGCAGCTGGGTGAGGCCCATCGGGCAAACGGCGTTGCGCTGCGGTATGGTGGTGTTCAAGACGCGGGACAGCGGGCTACCGAGTGCCTATCAGCCGGGAGGCGCGCACTATCGGGCGGATATGCCGGAGAATTTCTATCATGTGGGGCTGGTGGTGCGGGATGTGCCGCTGCGGATCATTCATGCTACGCCTCCGAAGGTGCGAGCGGACACTACGGCAAAGGGATGGAGTCACGCAGGGTGGCTCAAGGAGATCAGGGAGGAGGCGGACGGTCGGGTGACAAGGCAGGTACAGGCGGAGTCGGTGAATCTCCGCGCAGAGCCCAGCAAAAAGGCGGCGCTGCTGGGGCGCATTCCGCAGGGGACGAGTCTTGAAGCGGAGGTCGCGGATAAAGACTGGGTACGTGTCGTTTGGCAGGGCAAGGAAGGCTATGTGATGGCGCAATATTTGACGGAATCGGGGTCGGTGAAGCTGTCGCGGACGCTGGCACAGGCGCTGTATGAGGCGCTTGGTGCGGCGTTGAAGGAGGAGGGAAGCGCATGAGCGGCTGGGCGTCTATCTTGAGTGCGGCAAGCGCATTGCTGGGTACGCTGGCGGGGTTCTGGGCCACGGCACGCAAGCGAGCGGAGGAGAACGCAGAGATGCGGGTACAACTGGCGGGTTTACTGACGCTGACGGAAGCGTTGCGTCAGGAGCAGCGGCGGCAGGGGGAGCAGCTGGCGGTGCTTGCGGCGCGGCTGAACCGGGAAGAAATAACCGCGCCGATGCATGAAGCGTCGGCGCGGCTGGTGAACTGAAAAGGGAGGGATTTCATGCAGCAATCACGTTTTCGGAGCAAGGCGGCATGGGCGTCGCTATTTTCGCTGATCGGGCTTTGTCTGGCGAGCTTTGGCATTTACGACCGCATCGGTATGACATCGGAAACTTGGCAAGCGCTTACGACCGCGCTTCTGGCGACGCTGGCCGCCTTCGGTGTTCTTAACAACCCAACAGATGGAGAAAATTTCTGAGAGGGAACGTGTGGGGTATGCGAGGGAGGGGGCTTCTCTGAAGAGAAGTCCCCTCCCTCGCGCTCCCTCCCCAAGAGACGTGG
>USCW01000145.1 GCA_900553315.1 uncultured Eubacteriales bacterium | reverse complement strand
GAGGGGGTCTGGGGGAGAGGCGCTTCTCTTAGAGAAGCGGCCTCTCCCCCAGCATTCCCCTACCCCCGTCTTTTCAAGAGGGAGCGCGAGGGAGGGGGCTTTTCTACAGAAAAGCCCACTCCCTCGCAATCACTTACGTAACTTACAGAATATGTGCGCATTCTTTGTCGAAGGAGAGCCAGACGTCGTCGCCTACGGCGTAGATTTTTTTGGCTACGGGGCAGTTGTCGGCGATCTTGACCAGCGTGTCGCCTACCCGAACGTGGTAGTTCTGATAGCCGCCCATGAAGCAGCTCAGCTCCACCTTGCCCGGAAGCATCCCCGTATCGCCCAGCTGAATGGCCTCGGGGCGCAGAACGATCTCGCATTCCTGACCGCGCACCGCATCCTTGTCTGAGGCAACGACCACCGTCGCATTGCCGATCGTCACATGCGTCTCCGTGGGCGTGGAGTCCGCTACCGTGCCCTTCAGGAAGTTCGCCTCGCCAATGAAGTCGGCCACAAACTCGTTCACCGGATGATAATAAATCTCCATGGGCGTGCCGATCTGCGCGATCACGCCCTTCTGCATGATGATGATCTTGTCGGAAATGGACATGGCCTCCGACTGATCGTGGGTCACATAAATGGCTGTGATGCCCAGCTTCTGCTGAATGCGGCGAATCTCCGTCCGCATCTGCACGCGAAGCTTCGCGTCCAAGTTGGACAGGGGCTCGTCAAACAGCAGCACGCCCGGCTCCACCACCAGCGCACGGGCCAGCGCCACGCGCTGCTGCTGACCGCCGGAAAGCTGATTCGTCATGCGGCTTTCCATACCCGACAGCTCCACCAGCGCCAGAATATCCGTCACCCGGCGCTGAATCTCCTCCTTGGGTACCTGGCGGAGCTTCAAGCCGTAGGCCACATTGTCAAACACGTTGTAGTGCGGGAACAGCGCGTAGCTCTGGAACACCATAGCCGTGTCGCGTTTGTTGGGCGTAAGGGCGTTGATCGCCTCGCCGCCCAAGTAGATTTCACCCTCATCCGGGCTTTCAAAGCCCGCGATCATCCGCAGGGTCGTGGTCTTGCCGCAGCCGCTGGGGCCCAGCAGCGTCACAAAGCTGCCGGGCGTAATGTCCAGCGATACATCCTTCACCGCGTAGAAATCCTTGTGCGTCTTGGGGTCCTGATAAATCTTTGAAATATGCTCTAAGCGAACGCCTTTTTTCTCGGTACTCATGCTGGAAATTCCCTCCTGCATTCATGCAAAAATGATGGATTACGCGGCGGCCTTCGCGGCCTTCTCCGCCTTGCGCTGCTGCCGACGGTGACTGCCGATGCCAAAGCCCTTCATGGCCCAGTTCATCAACAGAATCGAGCAGTACACAATAGCGATCAGCACCGTTGCATAGGCGCAGGCCACGCCGTACTTGCCCTTCTCGGCAAATTCGTTAATCTTGCAGGTGATGAGCAGATACCGCGGCGTCACCAGCAGGATAATAGCGGAAATAGCCGTAATGGAGCGGACGAAGGAGGTCACAAGGCCGGAGAGGAAGCTATCCTTGATCAGCGGCAGCGTAACGGTCATGAACACCTTGCCGCTTCCCGCGCCCATGTCGTAGGCGGATTCCTCAATGGACTTGTCGATCTGCCGCAGGGCGGAAATGCCGCTGCGGGTGCCCACGGGCAAACTGCGGACAATGAACACGATAATCAGAATCAGCCCCGTGCCGTAAATGCCCTCAAGAAAGCCTGTGCGGAACACGCCGCCCGCAAAGCCGCGAATGTAGCCCACGCCCAGCACCGTGCCGGGCACGGCCATGGCCAGCATGGAGACGAATTCGATGAAGCCCTTCATCTTGAATTTCTTCTTCACCACGATGTAGCTGATAATCATGCTCAGCACGGCGGTGATGGGTGCGGCAATGATGGACAGCACGAAGGAATCCTTGAACGCCTTCAGGCCGTCATACTTCATCATGTACTCAAAGTGCTTGAAGGTCAGGGAGTAATCCCGGCCCCACAGGTTGAACAGCGCACCGAAGGGGATGGACACATACATCAGGATAACGAACACGCTGACCAGCGAGCAGAGCGCCGTCAGCGGAGCGCGGACGCTGGTATCGGTAATGAGCATCCGTTCGCGGCTGGCCTTGCCCGTCAGCGTCTGGGCCGTCTTGCGCTCCAGATAATATTTCTGGACGAGGAACAGCACCAGTGTCAAGCACAGCAGAATGACGGCCATGGCGGACGCGCCCGCCTTGTCGTAGCTGCCGCCGGTCACTTGCAGGTAGATGGTGGTGGCCAGCGTATCAAAGCTGCCGCCGATCATCATGGGGTTGGCGAAGTCCGCCACGGACTCGATGAACGTGACGAGGAAGGCGTTGCCCAGACCCGGCAGCATCAGCGGCAAGGTCACGGAGGTGAACACCTTCCAGCGGGACGCGCCCATGTCCCGGCTGGCCTCCTCCAAGGAGGGGTCGATGTTCTTCAGCAGACCCTTGAGCATCATGTAGCACACGGGGAAGAAGGTCAGCGTCTGCACGATGAAGATGCCCTTAAGGCCATACACATCCGCGTCATAAATACCCAGCAGACTGCGGGTAATGAGGCCCGAACGGCCAAAGAGCAGGATCATGCTCAGGGACAGCACGAAGGGCGGCGACACCACGGGGAGCATGCTCACCACGTCGAAGAGCTTTTTTACGACCTTCGAGCGGATGCTCACGTACACGTCCACGTAGGCGAAGAGCAGCCCCAGCAGCGTGGAGCCCAGACCCGTCAAAAAGCCCAGCACCAGCGTATTGCTGAAGGCGGTGCGGAAGCGCTCCATACCCAGCACGCGGCTGAATACGCTCACGGTCATTCCGGTGCCCGCCTCATAAACGCTGTCGATCAGCAGCATGGACAGGGGATACAGAATGAACAGCAGCAGAAACACCGTTAAAATGACCACCGTAACGACCAGCGTAGGGTCGCCCAGAAACTTTTTGCGATCCAGCTGCTTACTTTTACTCGTTGCCAAAGATAATGCCTCCTTACGGGGAGGGGTTTGGAGAACTCCGGGGGAGGCCGCTTCTGTGCCAGAAGCGCCTCCCCCGGGCCCCCTCCCGAAGAGCGGTTTTTGTGCGTTGCTTTGGGAGTGCAGGAAAGTTGCAGAGCATAGCTGCGCTGCATGGATGGAAAAAGAGGGGATGGCGCAGCCATCCCCTCTTCATTGAGGGTTATCACCGCAGTTGGGATGCCCCTGCGCGTGTATTACTCCGTCTTGAAACGATCGTCCTGACCGACGGCCGCGAAGAAGTCCTCCACATACTTGGACGTATTGGCCTTCGCATCCTCGAAGTTATAGTCGATGGTGTTGTTGGGATCGAGGCCGAATTCGGCGGCTTCCTTGGGCTGCTCGGCGTTGTCGATCACCAGGAACTGATAGCTCTCGTTGTCCTTGGCCAGATTGACGCAGTCGGGGCTCAGGGCGTATTCGACCCACAGCTTCGCGGCGTTCTCATGCTTCGCGCCCTTGAAAATGGCAGTCGCGCCGATTTCAAAGGAGGTGCCGGAGGAAGGAATCACCAGCTGAATGTTGTCATAGCCGTCCAGAATCTGAGTGATGCCGTCATGCAGGAAGCCGATGCCGATCACGCACTCGCCGATGCCGACCTTCTTGGAGGGGCCGGAGCCGGACTTGGTGTACTGGGCGATGTTCGCGTCGAGAGCCTTGAAATATTCCATCGCCGCGTCGTGACCCTTCATCTGCACCATGGTATTGATGACCAGCTTCGCGGTGCCGGCGGTGGCGGGGTTGGACAGCCAGATCAGACCCTTATACTCGGGCTTGAGCAGATCGTCCCAATCCTGCGGCACTTCGAGGTTCATACGGGCCAGCTCCTCGGTGTTGACCATGAAGCCCAGAATGCCCTTATAGATGCCGTACCAAGCGCCGTCCTTGTCGCGGTAGTTCTGGTTGACCAGATGAGAAGCGTTCTTCGCCTCGTAGGGCAGCAGCAGACCGGCGGAAGCGGCCTCGGCATAGGGATCGGAGGTGCCGCCGAACCATACATCGGCGCTGGGGTTGCCGTTTTCCTCGGTGATCTTCGCCTGTACCTCACCGGTGGACAGACGCTGATAGCTCACCTTGATGCCGTACAGCTCTTCAAAATGCTTGCAGGCGGCGGACACGTAGGCTTCCTCGGCGGAGCCGTACACGATCAGTTCGCCTTCGGCCTTCGCGGCGGCAAGCAGGTCGGCGTCCACTTCCTCAGCGGCGGCGAACGCCGCGCAGGACAGCGCCATCATAGCGGCCAGAAGCAATGCCAAGAACTTTTTCATGGATGGAAAACCTCCTCTTTGTTATGAAATTTACAACGAACCTTTTGGTTTGATTAGTATACAATAGCAGGAAAAAATTGTCAAGCAAAATGACAGAATTTTTCAAAATTTGTTATCGGAACTATCCAAAGGTTGATAAATCATTCAAAATGTGACTTATGAAAACAGGGCTCGACGGTAAACCGTCGAGTCCTGTATATGTTGACCCATAAGAGGAATGCCTTACAGCAGCGCAACAATGCCCGCCGTCAGGGCGGCGATAGCCGCAAACAGCGGAATCCCCCGCAGAAAGGAACCCACATGCTTCTCCGGGTTCTGATAGGCTTCCTTTTTCGGCAGAAAGGAGAAGCGGATGCGCTTTGTATTGCACCGCCAAAGCAGGTCGATCACCAGCAGATCAAACAGCCCCAGTCCTTCCCCGAAGATCAGGAAATACCAGAACGCCGCACCGCAGCTGTCCAAGCCCAGCGATCCCTTGAAAATCAGGCCGAGGATGGAAAAAACGACGGTGAACATCACTAGGGAAATACCGCACAAATGAATTGGTGCGGAGGCGAATGAATTTTTCGTCAGATGCAATGGCAGATTTTGAAGGTT
>USCW01000144.1 GCA_900553315.1 uncultured Eubacteriales bacterium | reverse complement strand
CCGGGGGAGGGGCTTCTCTTTAGAGAAGCCGCCTCCCCCGGAGTTCCCCGCCGCTACCTATCTGAAAGGAGGTCGCTTTGTGCTGGAGTTTGATCGGAAGCTGAATTTGATTAAGCAGGCGAAGTATAAGTATGATTTGCAGAACGTGGAGGAACCGAATCTGTATCGGGAGATTTATGATTATGAGCATATCCCGAAGATCGCGTTCAATATGCGCCACGTTCCGGAGGACATGCCGGACGAGATATGGATCACGGACACGACGTTCCGGGACGGCCAGCAGTCAGTGAGCCCCTTTACGCCGGAGCAGATCGTGCATCTGTTCAAGCTGATGAGCCGCCTGAGCGGCCCCAACGGCGTGGTGCGGCAGAGCGAGTTCTTCCTGTATACCGAAAAGGATAAGGAAGCCCTGCGCCGCTGCCAAGACCTGGGACTGCGCTTCCCGGAGATCACGACGTGGATTCGCGCCAATGAAAAGGACTTCGAGCTGGTCAAGGCCGCGGGCGTGAAGGAAACGGGCATCCTCGTCTCGTGCAGCGATTATCACATTTTCAAGAAAATGCACCTGAACCGCGCACAGGCGCTGGATAAATACCTTGGCATCGTTAAGGCGGCGCTGGATCAGGGCATCACCCCCCGGTGCCATTTCGAGGACATCACCCGTGCCGACTTCTATGGCTTCGTCGTGCCCTTCGCGGAACGTCTGATGGATTTGTCTAAGGAGAGCGGCCTGCCCATTAAGATTCGTGCCTGTGATACCATGGGCTACGGCGTGACCTATTACGGCGCGGCGCTGCCCCGCAGCGTCCCCGGCATTATCTATGGCCTGCGGCACTACGCCGAGGTGCCCTCGTCCCAACTGGAATGGCATGGTCATAATGACTTCTATAAGGTCGTGTCCAACGCGGGCGCGGCGTGGATGTACGGCTGTGCCAGCGTGAACTGCTCCCTGCTGGGTATTGGCGAGCGCACAGGCAACTGCCCGCTGGAAGCTATGGCGATCGAGTATCAGGCTCTCCGCGGCACGGACGACGGCATGGATCTGAGCGCTGTGACGGAAATTGCGGACTATATGGAGCGGGAGATTGGCATCGAGATCAGTCCCCGCCAGCCCTTTGTGGGTCGTCACTTTAATGTTACCCGTGCGGGCATTCATGCGGACGGTATGCTGAAGGACGAGGAGATTTATAATATTTTCGATACGGCGGCGATTTTGAACCGTCCCGCTACCGTGGCGGTGGATTCTCATAGCGGCCTTGCGGGCGTGGCTCATTGGCTGAATGGGTACTTCCGTCTGAAGGGCGAGAACGTGGTTGGCAAGGACGACCCGCTGGTACATGCCGTCCGTGCGGAGGTGGATAAGCTCTACGCGCAGGGCCGCAATACGGTCATGGGCGATGAGGAGCTTGAGGTTATGGTTCGCAACGCCGATGTGGAGCGCTATGAGCGGCTGCTGTTCCACAAAAGCAAATGAAAGGGTCGTCAAGATGGCTGCGGCCACTGGACGAAAAAGATTTTGCAAAGCAAAATCGACGACCCGTGAACCCAGCGAAGCCGGGTTCCACGATTTCAGCCCTGCGGACGGCAGAATCCGGACGCTACAAGGATTTTATGGATCGCTTGAGCGGTCTTCTCAGGAAGGAGAAGATCGCTTTTTTGTTTCTGTCGCACCCATTTTACAGGGATACGGAGCGAAATTGACACAAATTTGATTAAACCGAACACACTTCCCGCAGAATTATCGGGAAACAGGCCTTTACTTTTCAAAAGAACATGATATAATGGATTCGCACGGTTGATTCAATCATAACAGGAACGTTTTCCAGACTGTCGTTACAGTCGCTTAACAGGAAGAAATGACGGAGGGGAAAAGGGTATGATCGTTACCGTTACCTTAACGCCTGCATTGGATAAAACTGTTGTGATCCCCCGCTTTTCCGTGGGTGAGGTAAACCGCATTCAGTCGCTTCGGCTGGATGCGGGCGGCAAGGGCATCAATGTGTCCAAGACCCTGCGGGCGCTGGGCGGCGAGAGCGTCGCTACCGGTCTGGTGGGCGGCGGCTCGGGAAAGTTTATTGAGGACAGTCTGCTGGCCATGGGCGTGGAGTGCGACTTCATCCATGTGCCCGGGGAGACGCGCACCAATTTGAAGGTGATCGACCCGGAGCTGCACACGAATACGGACGTGAACGAGCCCGGTGCGGCGGTGGATGCGGAAACGCTGGAAGCGCTGCTGGCCCGGGTGGAGCGCCGCGTGGGGTCCGGCGACGTGGTCGTGCTGGCGGGCAAAGCGCCGCCCACGGCTCCGGATACGCTGTTTGCGGACTGGTGCCGCCGCCTGCGCAAAAAGGGCGCGGATGTGTACATGGACGCGGACGGCGCGCTGCTGATCGAGGGCGTGAAGGCGAAGCCTACGCTTATCAAGCCTAATGACGCGGAGCTGGAACGCGTGATCGGGCATAAGGTCAGCTCCATGGAGGAGATCGTCAAGGCGGCACGGCAGCTGGCGGCGGACGGCATTGACACGGTGGTGGTCTCGCTGGGCGGAGACGGCGCGCTGTTCGTCAAGAAGGATACGACGCTGCGCGGCAAGGGGTTGCATGTGCCGGTGCGCAGTACTGTGGGTGCGGGTGACGCCATGATGGCCGCCATGTGCTACGGTGCGCTGAAGGAGCTGCCCTTTGAGGAAACTTGCAGACTTGCTATGGCCGTCAGCGCGGCGGCTGTGACCTGCGCCGGGACGGAAGCACCCGCCCGGGAGCAGGTGGATGAGCTGCTGAAGCAGGTAGAGCTTGAGGTACTGGACGTACTGTAAATAGTAGGAAAGGAAGGCAACCATTTCATGAAAACGAAGGCGCTGCGCCTGTATGGCGCGAACGATTTGCGGCTGGAGGAGTTCGAGCTTCCCGAAATCAAGGACGACGAGATTCTGGCGGAGGTCATTTCCGACAGCATCTGCATGTCTACCTATAAGTGCGCTACGCTGGGCGCGAAGCATAAGCGCGTGCCGGACAATGTGGCGGAGAACCCCGTCATCATGGGTCACGAGTTCGCGGGCAACATCGTCAAGGTCGGCAAGAACCATCAGGATAAGTTCAAGCCGGGCATGAAGTTTACCCTTCAGCCAGCGCTGAACTACAAGGGCACCATGTGGTCTCCCGGATATTCTTATCACGACTTCGGCGGCGACTGCACCTATACCATCATCCCGCACGAGGTGATGGAGCTGGGCTGTCTGCTGGAATACAAGGGCGACGCGTATTTCGAGGCCTCGCTGGCGGAGCCCATGAGCTGCTCTATCGGCGCGTTCCATGCTGCGTTCCATACCAAGATGGGCGTGTATCACCATGAGATGGGCGTGAAGGCTGGCGGCAAAATGGCCATTCTGGCGGGCGCCGGCCCCATGGGCATGGGCATGATCGACTATGCGCTGCATGGCGACCGTCAGCCCTCTCAGCTGGTAGTGACGGACATTAACGAGGATCGTCTGGCACGTGCCCGTGAGCTGTTCACCGAGGAGGACGCGGCGAAGCAGGGCGTGAAGCTGACCTTTGTCAATACGAAGGATATGGCCGATCCCGCAGCGTACTTGAAGGAGATTTCTGACGGCGGCTTTGACGACGTGTACGTGTACGCGCCCATCAGCTCCGTGGTGGAGCTGGCCTCCGATATTCTGGGCCGTGACGGCTGCCTGAGCTTCTTTGCGGGCCCCACGGATAATAAGTTCAGCGCCAAGCTGAATTTCTATGACGTACACTACAACTCTACCCATGTGATCGGCACCACCGGCGGCAACACGGCGGACATGATCGAGTCCCTCGAACTGACGGCGGCGGGACGCATCCATCCCGCCGTCATGGTGACGCACGTGGGCGGCCTGAACTGCGCGGGCGAGACCACGCTGAATCTGCCGAAGATTCCCGGCGGCAAGAAGCTGATCTATACCCATATCGAGATGCCGCTGACCGCCATCGCGGACTTTGCCGAACTGGGCAAGACGGACAAGCGCTTTGCCGATCTGGCGGAGATCGTGGGCCGCAACAAGGGTCTGTGGTGCTTGGAGGCGGAGCAGTATCTGCTGTCCCATTGGAAGGAGTAACAGAGCCTCTCCCGCATGATCGCGGGGAGCGGCAACAGGCCGGGCTGACATCGAGGGCGAGTTATCGTGTCGGCCCGGCCTTTTTTCAAAAGCAGAGAGGGAGCGGGAGCATGGCACAGTCCATTATTTTGACGCTGGACGCGGGCACGACGGGGGTGAAGTGCGCGGCCTTTGATCGTGCGGGCGAGGCGCAGTTCAGCTGCGTGGAGGCTTATCCGACGTATTTTCCCCGGGCGGGCTGGGCACAGCAGAAGCCGCAGGAGCAGCTGGACGCGGTATTGCGGGCGATTCGACAGACGCTGACCCATGTACAGGCGGCGGACGTGGCGGCGCTGGTGTTTACGGGCACGATGAATGGCTGCATTCCCATTGACCGGGACGGAAACGCGCTGCACGACAACATCATCCATTCGGACGTGCGCACAGCGCCGCAGGTAGCAGAACTGGAAAAGCGTATGCCGCTGGCGGACTATTACCGCCGCACGGGCAACCGTATCGATGTGCATTCGGGTCTGCCCAAGTATATGTGGCTGAAGGCGGAGGAGCCCGACCTGTACCGCGACGCGGCGTGGTTCGTGAACATCAAGGACTATCTCTACGGCAGGTTTACGGGGCGGGTCGGCGGCACGGACCGCAGCGACGCGTCCTTGTGCAACTGCATTGACATTCTCGGCGGCGATTGGGCATGGGACGTGCTGAAGGAAGCGGGCGTGGATGCAGCCAAAATGCCGGAGCTTCGTGCGTCTACCGACGTGACCGGGCGGCTGAACGCGGCATTTGCGGCGCTGACGGGGCTCCCGGAGGGACTGCCCGTG
>USCW01000143.1 GCA_900553315.1 uncultured Eubacteriales bacterium | reverse complement strand
GTCTGGGGGAGAGGCGCTTCTCTCAGAGAAGCGGCCTCTCCCCCAGAATCTCCCCCGGAGTACCTCACGCTCCCAATCGCTTGGCAATGCCTCGGTAGATGTGGATGAAGTAGATGATCTCGGCGATGGCGGTGAGCGTCCATGAGAAGATGTAGACGAGGTAGAGGGACATGATCGTGTTGAAGTAGGCAAAGATCGTGTAGACCCACGCTACGCGGAAAACACAGGAGCCCAGAACTACAATGATCGTTGGGATAATACTCTTGCCCAAACCGCGGGAGGCTGCAATCGTGCAGTCCATGAACGCGCTGAAGCCGTAGCAGAAGCCCATCAGCTGCAAGCGCACTAAGCCAGCCTCAATTACGTCCGCATCCGTGGCGAAAATGCGCAGAAATCCGCGCCCAAACAGCGCCAGCAAAATGCCGAAGATCAACCCAATGCCTAACGAATACCCCAGCGCAACCAGATAGCTGTGCAGCACACGCTTGCGCTTGCCCGCACCGTAGTTCTGGCTCATGAAGCTGGAACAGGCCGTGTAAATGGCTGCCATTACATCGTAAACCAGTGAGTCCGCATTCGCCGCCGCTGCTGTGCCTTCTACAATCACCGCATCGAACGTATTCACACCGGACTGAATGAATAGATTTGCCGTGGCGAAAATCGCGTTCTGTGCGGCAGCGGATAACCCCAGCGGTAGAATCAAGCGTACCTTGCTCGCATGAAAACGTACACCGTGCAGATTCAGCCCGTAGGAATCATGCACCCGATGCAGGAAAAACAATACCAGACCGGCCGACAGCCATTGGGAAATCGCGCTGGCCAGCGCAACGCCCGCTTCCGCCAAGTGACAGACGATCACGAAAAAAAGATTCAGCACCACGTTCAGAATGCCCGCCGCTACCAGAATGTACAGCGGCTTGCGCGTGTCGCCCGCCGCACTGAACACCGCATTGCCGAAGTTGTACAGCGCTGCCGCAGGCAGACCAAAGCTGTAAATTTGCAGATAGCGAATCGCACCCTCAATGAGAATATCCTTCGTGCCCAGCAGCGTCAGCAGCGGACGCGCACCAAAAAAGCCTGCCGCCAGCGTGACCAGACCAACAATCGCCGATAGCAGAAAGGCCGTGTGAACGGACTCCGTTACGTCACGATCCTTCCGCGCACCCAGAAAACGCGCCACAATAATATTGATGCCGCTGCCAAAACCGATCAGAATGCCGGTGAACAGCGATACCAGGATGGCCGTGGAGCCCACGGAACCCAGCGCATGGGAGCCGGCGAACTGCCCGACCACGGCAATGTCCGACATGTTGAAAAGAACCTGCAAAACGTTCGAGGCCATCAGCGGCAGACTGAACAGCAGCATGTTCTTGGCCAGCGAACCTTCGGTCATGGTGGGATTGATGCGGTGCTTCTTCTGCATATGCGCACTCCTTTGTGAACACCTTCTTATTATCATGGCGGTAAACGGCTGGATTATAGCACAAGCGCGGGAGAGAAACAAGGGCAATACCGCACAATTCGTTGGCAGCGTAGGCGATGCCTTTTCCGTCATCTGCTGCTTGCAGATTTTTCGATTTACCTCCAGTAAACCTTCAAAATCTGCCATTGCATCTGACGAAAAATTCATTCGCCTCCGCACCAACTCATTTGTGCGGTATTGCCCAAGAGAAAAACAATCGCTTAAATTGCTGAAAATGGAAAGGCTGTGCTAGTGTGATGGAAAAACGTCCAAATGCGACATAACTCAAACAAATTGCTAAATTCTACGAGAAATGTTCGTGAATGCTCTTGACATAAACGGATGATTTCGATAGAATGAGATGTATCGTTCGGAAGAGGCAGCGCATAGAGCGGATGAAGCCTTGGAAAAACTGTCCTGTATGCAAGGCCTTCGGAACGACGATTGGAACGACGGCCACGGAACAGGAACATTCCTGGTTCCGTTCACCTGAAAGGAAGGGTACATGAGCATGAAGAAAGTTGCGGTCATCATGGGAAGCGACAGCGACCTGCCGGTGCTGAAGGGAGCCTTTGATACCCTGCGGCAGCTGGAGATTCCCTTTGAGGCGCATGTATATTCCGCACATCGCACTCCTGCGGAGGCGGCGGCCTTTGCCTCATCGGCGGCGGAGAACGGCTTCGGCGTGCTGATCGCCGCGGCGGGCAAGGCGGCGCATTTGGCGGGGGCGCTGGCGGCGCAGACCGTGCTGCCGGTGATCGGCATCCCGGTGAAGTCCTCCACGCTGGACGGACTGGACGCGCTGCTGTCCACGGTGCAGATGCCTTCGGGAATGCCCGTGGCGACGGTGGCCATCGACGGCGCGGCAAATGCGGCGCTGCTGGCGGCGCAGATTCTCGCGGTAGAGGATGCCGAGCTGACCGCGAAGCTTCGTGCCCTGCGGCAGAAGCAGCACGACGCGGTCGTGGAAAAGGATCGCAAGCTGGTCATTGACTGAAGACGATAGAGATTGAGGAGGAGTTTTCCAATGAAGAAGCTGGAGCAGCTGTATGAAGGCAAGGCCAAGAAGGTATTTGCGACCGACGATCCCGGTGTGGTGCTGGTGGAATACAAGGATGACGCGACTGCGTTCAACGGTTTGAAGAAGGGCACCATTCAGGGCAAGGGCGTTATCAATAACCGCGTGACCAACTTCCTGATGAAGATGCTGGAAAAGAACGGCATCCCCACCCACTATGTTGAAGAGATTTCCGACCGTGAGACGCTGGTGAAGAAGGTCACGATCGTGCCGCTGGAGGTCATTGTGCGCAATATCGCCGCCGGCAGCCTGAGCAAGCGTCTGGGTCTGCCCGAGGGCACCAAGCTGAAGAAGACCGTGCTGGAATACTGCTATAAGAACGACGATCTGGGCGATCCCATGGTGAACGAATATCACATTGCCGCCATGGGCTGGGTCAGCGATGAGGATCTGAAGAAGATCGCGGAGTACAGCTTCAAGATCAACCAGCTGCTGAGCGCCTACCTGAAGGATCTGAATATTGAGCTGATCGACTTCAAGCTGGAGTTTGGCAAGACGCAGGACGGTCAGCTGGTGCTGGCGGACGAGATTTCGCCCGATACCTGCCGCTTCTGGGACAGCACCACCCATGAGAAGCTGGACAAGGATCGCTTCCGCCGTGATCTGGGCGGCGTGGAGGATGCCTATCAGGAGATCATGAAGCGTTTGATGGGGGAATAAGATGGACGTGATGGACAAGCTCCACGAGGAGTGCGGCGTGTTCGGCATATTCCGTCAAGCGGGAGAGGGTGTGGTAGCGGAGACCTACCACGCCCTTTACGCGCTCCAACACCGGGGACAGGAAAGCTGCGGCATCGCCGTGAATAACGATGGCGTGATCTCCTGCTACAAGGACGTGGGGCTGGTGACGGAGGTGTTCACCCGGGACGCGCTGGAAAAGATGGAGGAGGGCGCCATGGCCGTGGGCCATTGCCGCTACGCCACCACCGGCACTAAGAACCGCAGCAACGCCCAGCCGCTGCTCATCAACCACTTAAAGGGCGCCATGGCGCTGTGCCACAATGGCAACCTGACCAACGCCGCCGAGCTGCGCGAGCAGCTGGAGCTGAACGGCGCGATTTTTCATGCTACTTCGGATACCGAGGTGATCGCTTATACCATTACCCAGCAGCGCATTAAGACCGGCTCCATTGAAGAGGCCGTGCGCGCCGCTATGGGCATCATCAAGGGTGCGTATTCGCTGGTGATCATGAGCCCCACCAAGCTGATTGCCGCCCGCGACCCCAACGGCTTCCGTCCCCTGTGCATGGGCAGGATCGGCGAGGACACGGTCTTTGCCAGCGAAAGCTGTGCGCTGGACGCCATCGGCGCGACCTTCGTGCGGGACATCGCGCCCGGCGAGGTGGTGGTGGTCTCCAAGGAGGGCGTGAAGAGCTATCCGCCGGAGAAGCCGGTGAAGTCTTCCCTGTGCGTGTTCGAGTTCATCTATTTTGCGCGGCCCGATTCCATCATTGACGGCGCGTCCGTGCATGAGGCCCGCATTCGGGCGGGCGCGTTCCTTGCGCTGGATCATCCCGTACAGGCGGACGTGGTCATTGGCGTGCCGGACAGCGGCATTGAGGCTGCTATCGGCTTCTCCCGCCAGAGCGGCATTCCCTATGGTATCGGTTTTATCAAGAACAAGTATATCGGCCGCACGTTCATTCAGCCGGGGCAGAAGCAGCGGCAGAACGCCGTGCGCATCAAGCTGAATGCTATTGCTTCCACGGTGCGGGGAAAGCGGGTGGTGATGGTAGACGACTCCATCGTTCGCGGCACCACCTCGGCGCATACGGTGGCGATCCTGCGGGAAGCCGGGGCGAAGGAGGTGCATGTGCGCTTCTCTGCGCCGCCCTTCCTGCATCCCTGCTATTTCGGAACGGACATTGATTCCACGGACAACCTGATCGCCGCGCATCATTCCGTGGAAGAGATCGGCAAGATCATCGGTGCGGACAGCATCGGCTTCCTGAGCTTGGAGGCTTGCGACAAGCTGGCGGCGGGCAGCCATTGCAGCTTCTGCAAGGCTTGCTTTAGCGGGGAATATCCCGTGGAGCCGCCGAAGGAGACGCGCAAGCTGAAATTTGAGACGCATTTGAGCGGAAAAGACTGAGCCTTTCGCCGCGCTCCCTGCGGGCAGAAGGATGATATACTTGAAGGAGGAAGATCCCCCATGAAGAGCGAGAGCGAAAGCTATAAGGCCGCAGGCGTAGACATCACTGCGGGGTATCGTGCGGTGGAACTGATGAAGCAGCATGTGGCACGGACGATGATCCCGGGCGTGGTGGATGGCATCGGTGGATTCGGCGGACTGTTTGAGCTGGATTTGACGGGTATGAAAAAGCCGGTGCTGGTCAGCGGCACGGACGGCGTGGGCACAAAGCTGAAGCTGGCCATGCTGCTGGACAAGCATGACACCATCGGCATTGACTGCGTGGCCATGTGCGTGAACGATGTGATCTGCTGCGGCGCAAAGCCGT
>USCW01000142.1 GCA_900553315.1 uncultured Eubacteriales bacterium | reverse complement strand
ACTCCGGGGGAGGCCGCTTCTCTAAGAGAAGCGCCTCCCCCGGGCCCCCTCCCGAAGAGTAGCTGGGAATAAACTTGAGCTTTCCTACAAGCTTGCGCACCCATGAAAGTTGGACGCGTTCCTCTGTCAGTTGGTTGTGGTCACGGCGGCTGATAGAGCCGCCGCGACCTGCCCACGCTAGGCATCAGCCAATTTCAGGTAAAGGGCGGGCGAAGGTTTCCAAAGGGCGATCGCAAAGCCGCCAGACGGGCTCCGTCCTTTGGTCGCCTCGTTAGAGGCGAAACAGTAACTTGTGACGGCTTCGCCGCCGCCCCTCGCCTCCTTCCGCAGAAGGAGGGGGACCATTCGCGGAGCGAATGGTGGAAGATATACTCCCCGCCGCAGCAACATACTCCCCCACAAAAAGGCTTATCCTCAGTCATGCGCCTAAATGCGCATGGCTGAAGGAACCCCCTCACTCTGCCCTAGGCCGTGGCAGCACGCTTTCCTCATGATGTCTCTCCGCCGCGTCCGCTTCGCTCATGTCAAAGAACGCATGTAGCACCGTCCCCAGCCGATCCTGATCATCCCACGTCACATCCACCAGCATGACGCGCTCCCCCAGATCAACCAGATTCCACGCATGGCTTCCCGTCCCGCCGTCCGAGGTCGTAGCCGTCCCAACAATGACCCCGCAGCGAATCCCCGCCATGCGGCACGCCAGCGCATACGCCGCCGCGTACCCTTCGCAGACCGCTTGCCCCTCTGCCAACGCGCCATACGCGTCATGGGCACGCGTTCCCTCGCCATAAGTCACGCGCTCGCAAAGCTCGTCATGCAGCGCCAGCGCGATCTCTCTTGCGTCGCCCGAAGCAGCCGCCGCCATCTCCTTCGCCGCATCCAGCGCCGCCGTTTCTCCCGGATTGCCGACAAATCGCAGTCGTATCTGCACCGCTAGATCGGGCTCCTGCTGATAATAACGCACGGTATAATACCGCCCCAGCCAAGACAGCTCCGGGCAGTCGAGCAGCAGCGTTTCCACCGCAAGCACCGCATCGTCATAGGAGGTTCCATCCGGCAGGGCGACCGTATTCTCGCCCCGCGCCGCCGCCGCGTAGCACAATTCAAAGATGCTCTGCTGTGTTTCCGAAAGCTCCCCATACCACAGCATGGTTGCCGTATCATAAGGAGTTTCCGGCGCTGCCTGCGCCCCCGCAGCCCAAAGCGCCGCGCACACCAGCGCCGCCCAAAATCTCTTCATGCACTCCCCCCGCCCCATTATACCGCGCTATAAAAGGATTGTCGAGAGAAACGAAAAAGGGGGGCACGGTCGCAGCATCGAATTTCAGTGAGGTAATCGCATAGCGTATCTCGGAAGACATGGCTTCATCCACGGCAGCCTGAGAACGAACCATGCCAAAGCCCGACAATCCTGACCAGTCCGCGGCATGCTCCAATCCGGACAAGTCCGAGGACGGATCATACGTTCTTTTTTCGATTCTTCCGTGTCCCTTGTCAACGGTTTCGTAGATTGTCCGCGCTTGCATACGGTGATATACTGGAAATGAGAACACAATGGAGGATCAATGGATCATGTTATATCGTACCTTTCAAGGTGAAAAGCTGTCCCTGCTGGGCTTTGGCACCATGCGCTTGCCCACCTTGCCCTCCGGCGAGGTAGATGAGCAGACCACCCGTGCTATGGTAAAGCTGGCTCTCGACAGCGGCGTGAATTACTTTGACACGGCATACCCCTACCACAGCGGTGTGTCCGAGCGGGTCATTGGCCGGGCGCTGGGGGACTACCCGCGGGAAAGCTTCTATCTGGCCACGAAGTATCCCGGACATCAGGTGAAGCAGAGCTACGACCCTGCGGCGATCTTTGAGGAGCAGCTGAAAAAGTGCGGCGTGGATTACTTTGATTTTTATCTGCTGCATAACGTTTACGAGGGCTCCCTGCCCACCTATCTGGACGAGCGCTGGGGCATCATTCCCTATTTTCTGGAGCAGAAGCGGCTGGGCCGCATTCGCCATCTGGGCTTTTCCAGCCACGGGCATGTGGAAATGCTTCGGAATTTTCTGGACGCTTACGGCGACAAGATGGAGTTCTGCCAGATTCAACTGAACTATCTGGACTGGACGCTGCAAGACGCAAAGGCCAAGTATGAGCTGCTAGCGGAGCGGGGTATTCCCGTTTGGGTCATGGAGCCGGTGCGCGGCGGCAGGCTGGCGCGTCTGTCCGAGGAGGACGCGGCGGCGCTGCATGCGCTTCGTCCCGACGAAAGCCCTGCGGCGTGGGGCTTCCGCTTCCTGCAAGACCTGCCCGCCGTCGGCATGGTGCTCAGCGGTATGTCCACCATGGAGCAGATGCGAGAGAACATCGCCACGTTCTCGTCCATGCGCCCCCTTTCAGAACAGGAGCGTAACGCGCTGCTGACCCTTGCCGAGGGCATGAAAAAGGCAGTGCCCTGCACAGCTTGCCGCTACTGCTGCGACGGCTGCCCGAAGCATCTGGACATTCCTACGCTGCTCAGCGCCTACAACGAATTAACAATCACGCCCTCCTTCAACATCGGCATGTTCGTGGAGGCGCTCCCGGCGGACAAGCGGCCCGACGCGTGTATCGCGTGCGGCAGGTGTACGCGCATTTGTCCGCAGTCCATCAATGTCCCCGCCTTCCTGCGGGATTTCTCCGACCGCCTGTCGAAAATGCCCTCTTGGGCGGAGATCTGCCGCCAGCGCGACGCGGCGCAGAAATGACGCAACCGCGCTTCTACACCCTGCAACGGCAGGTTGCTTGCCCGAAAGCGCCGCATATGCTACGATAAATCCGTAAGGAGGCGCAACATGGAAAACATGAACGCAGATAAAATCAGCCAAAACATGAACGCAGATAAAATCAGCCAAAGCATCCGCGCTTGCCGCAAGCGGCAGGGCTTATCGCAGGATGAACTGGCCGACCGGCTACATGTCACCCGGCAGGCCGTATCTAAATGGGAGAACGGCAGCGCATTACCCTCGGTGGATATGCTGATTGCGCTGGCGAACGTCTTTCAGCTTTCCGTGGACGAGCTGCTCGGCTTATCCCCCAAGCAGGAGAGCGAACCCGCGCTTCGCCCGGAGACCGTCGGTGCGCTGCTGGATGAGCATACCCGTCGGCAGGACAAGCGCACCGCCCACTTGATCTGGGCGCTGATCGTGGTGGCGGTGCTGCTGGCGGCGGGCATTGGCTTGACCGCTTGGCGCAACGAGCAGCACAGCGCCGACCTGCAGCAGCGCATGAACGATTTAGAGGGGAATTTCTCCTACATGTCCGCCAATCTGACGTCGGAGGTGCAAAACGCCGTGCAGGATGCGCTGAACGAAGGAACCTCCATCCTGACGGATGGCGGCATGCGCTCCCTGCGCTATGATTACGACGCAAATGCGTTTGTGATGGAGCTTTATGCCTATCCCCGGGAGGGATCGGGCACCAGCGCCACCTTCAGCGCCGATTTCAACGACGGCCGTCATCTGACGGCAGAGGCGGACTATCAGACGGGTGCGGGCTACCATGCCACCCTGACCGTTCCCGCCTTTGACGCGCAGCATCGTCCCCTCGTGGACGCGTATTTCACGCTGTACATTACCCTGCACGGAGACACAGGGGATCAGGCGCAGCGCATCAGCACGGAGAGTCTGTCGCTCTATCTGTATGTGCCGCAGGTGTTTGACATCCACACGTGGAGTTACAGTTCGCTTTCCGGCAAGACGACCTTTACCCCGGCGGTACAGATCAGCGAGCCCGAGGGGATGAACCTGACGGAGATCAAGGCGTTCCTTTATGATGATCAGGGCACGCTGCTGGCGCAGTCGGAGCTGTTTGCGGAGCCTCAGGGGGAGACCTATGCGGTCACCTGGTGCGGGAAATCGCTGGAGCTTGACGGAAGGCTATCGGAAAACCACCGTATGCGCTATCGCGTAACAGACGGGGAAGGCCACGTATTCTTCTATGAGGACGACGCGTCCGACGGCAGTATACAGCTGATGGAAGATCCGCCACAGGAATAAATATCAAACTTGTTTTTCGGGAGGGCTGCGTGTCCTCCCGATTTTTTGCGTGAAAATACCGCTTCGGCTTGACAAGTCTTCCGCTGCGAGACTATAATGTCTGTAATACAAGTTATTCGAAAGAACCTTGTATTTCTCCACTTTTTGTATGATACATGTTAGAATGTATCAATACTTTTCCAAAGCAAATAGGAGGAACGAAGGATGGAAATTCGCGTTTTTGAAAATGCGACGCAGGTAGGCGCGGCGGGCGCGGCGCTGTTTGCGGCGCAGCTGTTGAAGAAGCCTGACAGCGTGCTGGGTCTGGCGACGGGTTCCAGCCCAATCCCGACGTATCAGCATTTGATCGAGCTGTACAAGGCGGGTGCGGTTGATTTCTCCCATGCGGTGAGCTACAATCTGGACGAATATGTGGGGCTGAACCCCGATCATCCGTGCAGCTATCATTATTTCATGATGGATCAGCTTTTCAGCCATGTGAACATGCGTCCCGAGGCGATCCATGTTCCCTGCGGCAATGCGGCTGATCTGGACGCCGGTGCAAAGGCTTATGATGCGGCGATCGAGCAGGCAGGCGGCATTGACATGCAGCTGCTGGGCATTGGCCGCAACGGTCACATTGGCTTCAACGAGCCCAGCGACCACTTCATGGATGCGTGCCACGTGGCGGATCTGACCGAGAGCACCATTGAGGCAAACACGCGCTTCTTTGAGGATTCCTCTCAGGTGCCGCGTCAGGCGGTCAGTCTGGGCATTGGTGCGATCATGCGAGCCCGTGCGGTGGTACTGATTGCGACCGGCGAGGACAAGGCGCAGGCCATTCACGACGCGATTCACAACGACGTGACCCCCCAAGTCCCCGCGTCCATCCTGAAGTATCACCCCAACGTCATCTTCCTCCTCGACAAAGCCGCCGCAAGCCGACTGTAAGGAGAGCATGGAATATAATAATGCGAGGGAGGGGGCTTCTCTGTAGAGAAGCCCCCT
>USCW01000141.1 GCA_900553315.1 uncultured Eubacteriales bacterium | reverse complement strand
GACAAAAAATGCATTCGCCATCGCACCAACTCATTTGTGCGGTATTGCCTTAATACCAGCGCCAGCTCATCGGGATGGCAGGGACGAATGGGAAGATTCATCCAGATTTCTCTCTTTTATGTGCTGCTTTGGTGATAAATGCGCCGAAGCTCCGGGGTGGGGGAGCCGTCCGCCTCGTAGACGATCAGCGGCGGTTCCGGCTGCAGGGTAGGCTTTGCATCCTTGACCGCTTCGATCAGCACCAGATTGGCGGGCTTGTCGGCGCGTGGGTAAACCAGCCGAAACCGCTTGGGGGTCAGCGCGGCGCGGGCAAGGTCGTTCATCAGCGCCAGCATCATGGGTGCAGGATAAATCAGCGCCATGCGTCCGCGTCCGCGGAGCAGCTGATAGGCGGCAGTGAACCATGGCCGCAGACCGCGCTCGTCCTGATGTCGCGCAATATCCTTGGCTTCGCTGGGATTGCGGAGGGTCGCGCCCGGCGTGCCGTAGGGCGGGTTGCAGACGATCATATCAAGGCTGCACCGTGGAAGCAGATTCGGCGCATCCGTAACGGAGGCGTGATGCACGCGGATGTGTTCTATTAGCCCATTCAGCGCCATGGTGCGCTGAGCCATTTCCGCCATGCCGGCTTGCAGTTCAAAGCAGTCAAAGCTGCTGCCTTTGCCGCGTCCCCAAAGCAGCAGCGGAAGAATGCCTGTCCCCGTGCCGAAGTCCGCTACGGCATCGTTCTTGCGGGCTTGTGCAAAGTCGCTGAGCAGCACCGCGTCCATGCCATAGCGGAAGCCGGAGGTCTTTTGCAGAATTTTCAGCCCGGCAAATTGCAGATCGTCCAGCCGTTCATCGTCCCTCATGGCGTTTCCTCCTCCATGATCGTCAGATAGCGCGTCAGGCAATAGCCCTCGATTTGCCGTTCCTCCCAGTGCACGCGGCACCAAGTGTCGCCCTGAAGCATCAGGATCAGCGTGGTTTCGGAAGGAATTTCCACCAGCGGTGCGCCGTCCTCGGTGCAGAAGGCGTAGAGCGGCACATTGCCGTCGCCTGTGCGGGCTGACTTGCCGCTGACGTAGTGCAGCGTGGGGTCGCGGGGCGGCTCGGTCAGTTGAGGCGTAGGCGTTGCGGAGGGCTGCTCGGTCGGCACAGGCACGACGGTAGGGGGATTGACCATGGAGGGCGGCGTGGTAGGCATTACGGTAGTGACAGGGGTGGGTGTGATGGTGGGCTGCGCGCTTGTCAGAAACTTGGACTGCACGTAGCCCGTTAGCTTTTGATAGGTGATGCGGCTCCAGCCGTTGCCGCTGCTCAGAACGGTCACCTCAGCCAGCCGAGGAATCAGCGCCAGCACCCGTGCGGAGGTGGAAGCGGTTTCACGCAGGTTCAGACCGCCAGAAGGGGTCAGCACCCATGCGGTCGTTGCGGAAGACGTGGGTGAGGGCATGACTGTCCCAGTAGGCTGCGAGGGATCGCTTCGCGTCAGGAAGCGGCTCTGTACATAGCCTTGGGTTCCTTGATAGCTGATGAGCGCCCAGCCGTAGCTTTCGGAATATACCGTGACCAGCGACAGCCGGGGGATCACGCGCAGTACCGCCGCATTGGCGGAGGCGGTTTCACGCAGATTCAGCCCGCCGGAGGGCGTAAGCACCCATGCGGCGGAAGAGCTTTGCGTGGGTGCTTCCGTGGGCAGCGGGGACGGCGAAGGGGCAGCAGTTGCTTCATTTCCGAAGGACAGGAAGCGGCTCATGACATAGCCCGTTTGGTTGTTCCAAACGACCTGAGACCAGTCCGTGCCTCGGGACAGCACCACAAGCTCCGCGCCGTCAGGAATCTGCGCCAGCGATTTGGAGGCGGTGCTGCGCTGCTCCCGCAGGTTCAGATAACCGTTGCCGGTGTGCACCCTTGCAAGCTCCGCATAGGGTGTGGGCGTGGCGGAAACCGCGGGGGTCTCGGTGGGCAAGGCGGACGCCGTGGGTTCTTCCATGCCAGATATGGGGGTAGGCGTAGGCGCAAGCGTTGGTGCAGGGGAGAGCGTCGGGAAAATCTCCGTCGGTGCGGGTGTTGCGGTGGCGTCTGCTTCGAAAACGAGAAATTGCGTCATGACATAGCCCGTGATGCCCTCGTGCTGTACCTTGCACCACGCAGCACCATGCTCCAGCACGGCCAGACGCGTGGACGGTGCGATGGTGCGCAGTACCTGTGCATTGCGGGAGGGCACGGCACGCAGATTCAGCGTGCCCGAGGGGGTGGTAACAATGGCGTATTTCACATCGGGGGAAGGAGAAACGTCTTGCTCAAAGGTCAGGAAGGAGCGCATGACATAGCCCATTGTGCTGTCATACAGCACGCGGCACCAGTTTCCTTCATAGGCAAGCACCGCAACCTGTGCGTTTCGCGGAATGACGCGGAGAATGGGACTGCCTGCCCGAGCCTGTGTGCGCAGATTCAGACCGCCGGAGACCGTGGTCACGCGGGCATAAGCAAGAATGGTCGCTTGCTGGTTATCGCTGGGGAACGTCAATGAAACCGTTTCCGCGAAGCCGTTCAGCATTCCGTAACGCACTTGAGAATAGGGCGTACCCCGCTGAACCACCACGACGCTTTCGCCCCGGGGGATCTGCGCCATCACATGTGCAGAGGCTTCCGCCGAGGCCAGCAGCGGCAGGAATGCCGCGACGCATTGCACAACGGCCTCTGTTTCGCCGGGCTTCAGGGGAGATTCTTCCTCTGAGGGAGTCTCAATACTGCCATCGAAGGAGAGAAAGCTGGACATAATGTAGCCGTACTGGTTGTTCGCACGTACATAGCACCAAGAGCCGTCGTTGCTCAGAGCGGTGACAGAGGTGCTATGACGTAGCTGAGCAAGAACGGCGCTTCCCGTGGAAGCGGTCGCACGAAGGTTCACCGTGCCGCTGCCGCCGGGAATGTTCACAAGGGCGATGGTTTCCATGCTGTCTACGACCTTGCTGGGGTAACTGCCGGAAAACACAAGGAAATCCGTGGAGGCATAGCCGACCTGTGCGCCATACTGCACGCGGGCCCACCCGTTGCTTTGCGAAAAGACAGGAAGCACTGTACCGTTGGGAATGGTGCTGATGACCTTGGCGCTGGCGCTGGCAGATTGGCGCAGATTCAGCGTGCCGGAGGCATGAACGGTGGCGTAACCCGTGATAGTGGTCACGGTCGCAGAGGCGTTGGCAGGTGGCGTGCCTTGCAGCTTTAACGCATCGGAGGTGACATAGCCGACGATTTCGCCATACTGCACCAGCGTCCAGTCGCCGCTGACGTTCAGCACCGTGACCAGTGCGCCGCGCATCAGGGAGGTCAGAATTTGTCCATTAGAAGAGGCGCTTGCGCGAATAGCCAGACGATCTGTTCCGGAGACGAGCTGGACGGTCGCTGTGCAAGCATCGCCGCCGGTGATCTCTGCGGGTTCCTCTGTGGAGGTTACGGTGTCCTTGCCGCCGTTTTCCAGCGCGGCAAGGATGGTATGGGTGAAGGTATAGCGTACCCGCACAGAATTTTCATAATAGAAGCCAAGAATCTGGTCATAGGTATAACCCAGCGATGCCATCTGCATAGCGCCGCGCTGGCTCATGCCCACGCCGTGTCCATAGCGCCGGGCTTGCAGCACCCAATTTGCGCCTTGCTTCTGTACGCTCCATAGTTCGTTAGCAGAGCCGTTGATGCCAAGCCCCAGCGCGTTTTCCAATTCGGTGAAGATGCTGCATGTCAGCGTAAGCTGCCGACTGCCGGAGGCTGTTTGGCAAACCACATCGAAGTCCACCATGGTATATAGACGGCTTGGAGCTGCGTATTTCGGCGTATGGGGCGTGACGTTTGTGATAGAAATGATGTTGCCGGAAAGTCCCTGCGCGGATAGGGCGGCGGTTGCTTTGCTGTTCAGCAGAGCCACGAGACCGGACTTCTGCGCCGCGTTGCCGTAGTCTGTATAGACGGTTGCGGAGCGCACCGTGGCGGCGCTGCTCATTAGGTCGAAGGGGTCTTCCTTCACGGTGAGATAGCTGTAGCCGGTGCTGCCCCAAGCGTTCAGTGCGCTTTCCGTCTGTCCGCCGTTGGAGGCGGTGTAGTAGCAGGAGGTCAGCTTGCCGTCATTGGTCAGCACGATGCCCTTGGTGGCCGCGACTGCGGCGGTACAGGCGGAGGTGCTGTCCGAATTGCCATAGTAGACCTGATCGTTGGTAGTATCCACTACGTCATACAGGCCGGAGGCACGCAGGTTCATTTTATTGAGTGTATAGGTACGGGCTGCCACGGCTTGTGCCTTCAGCGCCTCTGCGGGTGCGCCGCTGCCCATTTCGTAGGGGAGTACGCCGTTGAGGTAGTATTCGATGTAAACATGCACGATGGCGTACAGGCGATAGCCGGAGCCGCTTTTCTGGGCGGTCAGATACAGGTCGCCGGGGTACAGGTTGCCGCTTTTGCGGGCCTGTGCGATTTTCAGTCCGCTGGTTTCAGTCGCGGCGTGGCGGCGGAAGGCGACGGCTTGTCCCATGGCGCTTGTTTGGCCGTTTCGGGTTAGGGAGATTTCTCCGGTCGCCGTATCGAACCGCACGCGGACAGCACTTCCGCTGGACAGAGCAAGGTTAGTGTCGCCGTTGATGGTATAGCTGCCGGAAACGGTAATATCCAGCTGCGTGGGGTTGCTGAGAGAGGACAAATACACACGCACCATGCCGTTTCGGGCGGTAGACTGCACCGCCAGCGGTGCCGCTTCCACCTCAGCAGCTCGGGCGGGAACGCAGCCGAGAGCCACTGCCCATGCCAGCAGCAGGGCGGCAAAGCGCCTGCACTGCTCGCGGGCCACAGCCTCGGTGAATACTCTGCCTTGGTGTGTGCGGGTGTGATCGCCTTTGCTGACGCGGTACGTCTGGTTGAACTGCGCGGTAAATTCATGCAGGAAGCGGTGCCGGAAGGCACGGGTGGCATGTCTGCTATCATCGGTCTGGATGATGCTTCGATTGCAAAAGCGTGTGAAGAATCTGCTGAAGGTCAGGTGGTTTCACCGGTAAACTTTAACTCACCGGGTCAGGTGGTTATTG
>USCW01000140.1 GCA_900553315.1 uncultured Eubacteriales bacterium | reverse complement strand
GGGGGTCTGGGGGAGAGGCGCTTCTCTCAGAGAAGCGGCCTCTCCCCCAGCGTTTCCTCCCCCCGTTCTTCAAAAGTTAGAGGCATCTTTTTTGTTTGCTTTTTGACGGGGGGTGTGCTAAGATAAGAGTGTCACAGCAACTGAAAGGATGATAGCCATGCAGATTCTGAAATCATCGGAAGATTATCTGGAGGCCATGCTGATGATGTCTGAGCGGCATGGATACATTCGCTCCATCGACATCGCGGCAGAGCTGGGCGTAACAAAGCCAAGCGTGAGCTATGCCACCAAACGCCTGCGGGAGAACGGATACATCACCATGGATCGTGAGGGGCTCATTACGCTGACGGACAAGGGTATGACCATTGCCAGCCGGATGTATGAGCGGCATAAGGTGCTGACCGAGCTGCTTACCTGGCTGGGCGTAGACCCCAAAGTGGCCCGCACCGACGCGTGCAAAATGGAGCACGACATGAGCGACGAGACCTTTCAGGCCATCAAGCGCCACATGTCGGAATCCATGGAACACGAGACAGCGGAAGCGCCCGCCAACGAAGCCAACTGACGCTTCGACCAAGTTTCCCCCGACGGGGGTATCATCGTCCTGCGGAGGCAAGTTACCGTGCTGCCGTAGGACTTTTTTTATCAGCACGCTCTTGAAACTTATACAACGGAACGAGGGGTTATCGTGCGTATACAGGACATTCTGACCGACGGCCGCATTCACCTTTCCTGCGAGATCTTCCCGCCCAAGGCCTTCTCCGGCATGGAGCAGGCCGCATCGCTCACCCGCGAGATCGCGTCCCTTCATCCGGACTTCATCTCCGTGACCTACGGCGCGGCGGGCAATACCCCCCGCCATACGCTCGCCTTGGCGCAGGAGGTGGAAAAGTGCGGCGTGACCTCTCTGTGCCACCTCACCTGTCTGCAATCCACGCGGGAGCAGGTGACGCAGGTGCTGGATCAGATGCAGACCGCAGGCATGGAAAACGTGCTTGCCCTGCGGGGCGATATGCCCAAGGAGGGTGCTCCGGCGGGGGATTTCACCCATGCCGCCGACCTTATCCGCTTCATTAAGGCGCGGGGAAGCTTCTGTGTCGGTGCGGCATGCTATCCCGAGGGTCATCCGGAAAGCGTCTCCCGCCAGCAGGACCTTGATTATTTAAAGGCCAAGGTGGACGCAGGCGCAGACTTCCTGACCACGCAGATGTTTTTCGATAACGCCATCTTATATAACTTCCTGTTCCGGGCGCTGCGCCGGGGCATCCGCGTCCCCGTGGTGGCAGGCATCATGCCTATCACGGATACCCGGCTCCTGAAGCGCACGGTGCAGCTCTCCGGCGCGGCTCTGCCGCCCCGCTTCGCCGCCATCGCCGACCGCTTCTGGGACGATCCCAAGGCCATGGCACAGGCGGGCGTAGCCTTCGCCACAGAACAAATCATCGACCTGATCGCCAACGGCGTAAACCATATCCACCTGTATACCATGAATAAACCGTGGATCACCCGCGCCATTCTGAGCAACCTTTCGGAGATTCTCGGCCATGCCGCCCTTTGAGCTTCGGGAGGCCCTGCGCTACATGGGCGTGCGCGGAGAGCCCACGACGGAGCTGATGCAGCTAGCGCAGGAGGCAGGGACGCTGCTGACCGAAGCAGCGAATTATCGCTGGCGAAGCGTGCGGCTGCCGCTGCATGGGGACGGCAGCACCCTGCTGCTGGGCGAGCTTCCGCTGACAGGGCAGAGCATCCGCCGCCATCTTGATGGCTGCACCGAAGCTATCCTCCTGTGCGGCACGCTGGGCAGCGGTGTGGATCAGCTTATTCGCCGGGAGATGCTGCTGCACCCCGCACGGGCGCTGGCCGTCAACGGCTGTGCCGCCGCATTGCTGGAAGCACGGCTGGACGACACCTGCGCGAAGCTGGCGCAGACGCTCCACACGGAAAACCTGACGCTGACCTCACGCTTTTCTCCCGGCTACGGCGATCTGCCCCTATCCTTGCAGGGGCCGCTACTAGCTCTGCTGGAAGCCTATCGCATCGGCCTGACTCTCAACGCGGGCGGTCAGCTTCAGCCGGAAAAGTCCGTCACCGCCCTGTGTGGCATTGGTGCTTCCACACAGACCGCCCGTGGCTGCGGTCACGCATGTTCATCCTGCCCCAACACGGACTGCCCTTATCGGCGGCAGTCCCCCGGAAAGGAGTCCTCTCCATGACCTTACAGGAAACGCTGGGAAAGCGTCTGATCTACCTGGACGGCGGCATGGGTACCATGCTGCAGGCCGCCGGACTGCGCGGCGGCGAGGTGCCCGAAGGCTGGAACCTGTCCCATCCCGAAGCCGTCAAGGCGGTGCATCGCGCTTATCTGGATGCAGGCTGCGACATCGTGACCACCAACACCTTCGGCGCAACGTCCCTGCGCTTCGGCCCCGAACTGCCAGCCATCATCCGTGCGGGCGTGCATCTGGCAAAGAAAGCCACGCAGGAGGCCGGTCACGGCTGGGTGGCCTTTGACATGGGTCCCACGGGCAAGCTGCTGGCCCCCTATGGCGAACTGCCCTTCGAGGAGGCCGTTTCCGCGTACCGCGAGTCCGCACGACTGGGGGCGGAGGCCGGGGCCGACTGCATCATCATTGAAACCATCGGCGACCCCTATGAAATGAAGGCCGCCGTACTGGGTGCGCATGAGGCCTGCGACCTACCCGTTTTCGCCACCATGACCGCCGATGCGGAGGGCAAGCTGCTTACCGGCGGCTCGGTGGAGACCATGGCGGTGCTGCTGGACAGTCTGCGCGTCACGGCGCTGGGCCTGAACTGCGGCCTCGGCGGACGCGAAATGCTCCCCCTCTTGGCCCGTGTTGCAAAGGTAACAAATCTGCCGCTGATGTGCCAGCCGAACGCGGGTCTTCCCCGCATCAAGGCCGGACGCACGGTGTTTCCTGCCGGCCCGGAGGAATTCGCCGCCTGTCAGCAGGCCTTGGCAAAGGGCGGCGCGTGGCTGCTGGGCGGCTGCTGCGGCACCACCCCTGCGCATATCTCCGCCATGATCGCCGCCTGTGCGGGGCTGTCCCCTGCGCCCCGGCAGGTCACGCCCGGAACGTGGGCGTCCTCCGGCACGGAGGCCGTTTGTCTGGAGAAGGCTCCGATCATCATCGGCGAGCGCATCAACCCCACAGGCAAGAAGAAAATGAAGGAAGCCCTGCGCGACGAGGACGTGAACTATCTGCTCAAGGAAGCCGTCGCGCAATCCATGGCGGGAGCGCATGTGCTGGACGTGAACGTGGGTCTGCCGCAGATCGACGAGCCCGCGTGGATGGAAAAGGCCGTGGTAGGCATTCAGGGTGTGTGCGGCTGTCCCTTGCAATTAGACAGCTCCGACCCGGAGGCACTCGCACGGGGGCTTCGCGCCTACAACGGCAAGGCGCTGGTCAACTCCGTCAGCGGCAAGGAAGCGGTGATGGACGCGGTGTTCCCGCTGGTGAGGCGCTACGGCGGCGCCGTGGTGGCGCTGCTGCTGGATGAAAACGGCATCCCCGAAACGGCGGAGGGACGCATTGCGATTGGGCAACGGATTTTGTCGAAGGCTGCCGAATATGGGATTGAAAAGCGCGATATAGTGATGGATGCGCTGGTGCTGACGATCTCCACAGGGGATTGTAATGCCCATGTAACCCTCGAAACGCTCCGCCGCTGCCGGGAAGAGCTGGGCGTGCGCACGGTGTTAGGCGTAAGCAACATTTCCTTCGGTCTGCCCCAGCGGGAGAAAATGACCACAGCTTTCCTGAGCATGGCGATCTATGCCGGGCTGGACGCAGCGATCATGAATCCCCTGAGCGAGGCCATGATGGACACATGGCACGCGGCCTTGGCGTTGCGGGGCTGTGACCCGGGCTGCGGCGCGTATGTAGCGCGATTTGCCAACGCCGCTCCCGCCGAGGTGAAGTCCAGCACAACCTTCTCCTTGGAGGAGGCCGTATATCGCGGGCTTACCGCCGAAGCGGAGTCCGCCGCCGCCGCGCTGCTCCGCGACGGCGAAGCGCCGCTGTCCCTTGTGGAGAATCGGATGCTCCCGGCACTGACGCGGGTCGGCGCGGATTACGAGCACGGCACGCTGTATCTGCCCCAGCTTTTGATGAGCGCGGAAGCGGCTCAGCGGGCGTTCGTGCCCATTCAGGCCGCCTTGGCAAGCAGCGGCGAGTCCGTCCGCAAGCAGGGCCGCATGATCCTTGCCACAGTCGAGGGCGACGTACACGACATCGGCAAGAACATTGTGCGGGTCATGCTGGAATCCTATGGCTTTGAGGTGCTTGACCTTGGCAAAAACGTGAAGGCGGAAACGGTCTTGGATGCGGTACAGCGGGAGGGCATTCATTTGGTGGGACTTTCCGCGCTGATGACCACGACTGTACCCGCCATGGAGCGCACCATTGCGCTGCTGCACCGGGAAGCGTCGGAGTGTCTGATCGCGGTGGGCGGTGCGGTGCTTACCGCCGAGTTGGCCCGTTCCATCGGTGCGGACTTCTACGCCCACGACGCAATGGACGCTGTGCGCTTCGCACAGGCGCACGCCTGAGATATATCTCGCAGAAAAAAAGTTATAAAAGTTTTGAGATGTAACGTACTATGTAACCTTCGTATGTTATAATGGGGTTGAAATTGAAGCTACAAGCATATGTCTTTGATATACCGACTTAGCAATTTCATCAACAGGAGGTTACAACATGAAAAAGTTTACCGCATTGTTCGCCGCAATGGCGCTGCTGCTATACACCACGGCCGCCTTTGCCGAAGATGTTGGCACACCCAGCGATTTGGCTCCGGTTGTGACGACTGAGCCCACAGCAACGGTCACGGCAGTTCCCACCGAAGTGACTACCGAAGCGCCGACGGCCACGCCCACCGCTGAGCCGTCCGCAGAGCCGACGGCTGCACCCACGGAGGTTCCGACGGAAGCGCCGACCGCTGAACCCGCGGAAGCGCCGACCGCTGCCCCCGAGCGCAGCATCAAGGTCACGCTGAAGCACGACGGCGATGTAATCTACTACGGCGACAAGGTAACGCTGGTTGCGGAGCTGGTCGGTTACGACGATGTTCCCGTGACGCTGCAATGGCTGCTGAATGGCGAGCCTGTCGAGGGCGCCG
>USCW01000139.1 GCA_900553315.1 uncultured Eubacteriales bacterium | reverse complement strand
TTGCCTTCAATGCGGGGAAGAAGTCCATCTTTTTGCCCCGCACGTCCATCACTTCGAATGTGCTGATTTTGTCCTTCCAGTTTTCATAACTCATCGTCTTTACTCCTTTTGCAGAAAGCTCACGCCTCCTCAAAGCTGTCCTTACCCACGCCGCACAGGGGACATTCAAAATCCTCCGGCACCTCGCTCCAGGGCGTACCGGGGGCGATGCCGCCCTCCGGATAACCTGCGCTCTCGTCGTATTCCCAGCCGCAAACGCTGCATACATACTTCATCGTGATTCTTCCTTTCTTTTTCTAATGATTTTGTTATTCTTCCACCAACCGGCCGTCCACCGTGACGGTGACGACCTGCCACGGGATAAATTTCCCGCTCTGTTGGAGCGCCTTTTTCGCCGCCAGCTCCAGCCCGCCGCAGCAGGGCACCTCCATGCGGACGACGGTGACGCTCTTGATATCGTTCTCCCGGATAATCTCCGTCAGCTTTTCGGAATAGTCCACGCTGTCCAGTTTGGGGCAGCCCACGAGGGTGATGTGCCCCTTGATGAACCGCTCGTGAAAGGCGGCGTAGGCGTAGGCGGTGCAGTCGGCGGCGATCAGGAGCCGCGCGCCGTCAAAATATGGGGCGTTCACCGGTACCAGCTTGATCTGGACCGGCCACTGGGAAAGGTGGCTCGTCTGTTGGGCTTGCGGCGTTTCCACGGCGAGCGCGTCCTGGCGCTGAATATTCCGGGACTGGCTGCCGGGGCAGCCGCAGGGCAGGGTCATGCCCTCTTTCCGCATTTTCCGCTGCTTATTTTCCATGACGGCCTGCTCGTCATAGGCCGCCGCCTCCCGCTCCACAAAGGTAATGGCGCCGGTGGGGCAGGCGGGCAGGCAGTCGCCCAAGCCGTCGCAGTAATCGTCTCGCATGAGCTTCGCCTTGCCATCCACCATGGCGATGGCGCCCTCGTGACAGGCGGCGGCGCAGGCGCCGCAGCCGTTGCATTTTTCCTGATCGATCTGGATGATCCTTCGAATCATTTTGATACCCCCTTGCGGTTTCTCTTGACTTTGTGATTTTATTCTACTATCATAATTTATGAAAGTCCGTTGGCACACCAACACGGAGGCAAAAAAATATGCAGATCAATTTAGCAAACACACGGCTTTTTCGCGGAATGGAGCCGTCGGACATTGAGGAAATGCTCGGTTGCCTGCACGCGAAGGAGCACGCCTTTCAAAAGGGCGAGATTATTTTCCCGGAGGGGGTTGCCACGGAGCAGATCGGCGTGGTGCTCTCCGGCCGGGTCATCATTGAAATGGGAGACGTGTGGGGCAATAACAGCGTCCTGAGCAGCATCGGCCCCGGCGGCGTCTTTGCGGAGGCGTACGCCTGCGTGCCGGGCGAGCCGCTGATGGTCAACGTGACCGCCGCCGAGGATACGCGAGCGCTGCTGCTGAATATCAGGCGCGTACTGGAGCCCTGCGCCAATGTCTGCCCGCGCCATGTACGGCTCGTGCGGAACCTGCTGACGCTTTGCTCGGAGAAAAATTTGCAGCTCTCCCGCCGGGTGCTGCACACCTCGCCCAAGTCCATCCGCAAGCGGCTGCTGTCCTATTTCTCGGAGTGCATCAAGCGCACCGGCAGCTACGAATTCGACATACCCTACAACCGCCAGCAGCTGGCGGATTATCTCAGCGTAGAACGCAGCGCGCTTTCCAACGAGCTGTCCCTCATGCAGCGGGACGGGCTTATCCGGTATGAGAAAAACCATTTTGATGTTATGGAGCAAATTGATGGTTAATGTAAAGGAGGTCGCCGATGAATATCAGAAAACGAACGGGCGAAGTTGTCCCGTTCCAAGAAGAAAAGATCCTGAACGCCATGAAAAAGGCATTTTTCAGCCAAGGGCAGGAGTTAGACGACCGGGTGCTCGATGAAATGCTGTCGGTTGTCCTTAAGCGCCTACCGGAAAACGGTGGGCTGACCGTGGAACGCGTACAGGACAAGGTGGAGCGCGTACTCATGGAGTGCGGACACTATGAGGTGGCAAAGGCATATATCCTGTACCGTGAAAAGCGCGCCGCCCTGCGCCGCGTCCGCGCAGACCTCGCCCGCGAGGTGGAGGATGATGCCCTTGAGGACCTCCTGCGGCAGATCCAGAAGGATTTCGAGGAAGAGGTTTATCCCCTCAGCGCCTTGCAGCTGAAATTTGAGAGCTTCTGCAAGCCCGCCATGACCACGGATGCGAAGATGGAAGCCCTTACCAAGGCGGCGGTGGAGCTGACCACAGTGGAGGCGCCCAAATGGGAGTTCATCGCGGCACGGCTTTTGAATCACACCTTTTCCAAGCGCAATGCCTCGCGGTGGACAGAGCGCGGTGTGAAAGGCCTGTATGAAAAGCTCCGCTATCTGACGGATAAGGGGCTGTACGGCGACTATATCCTCGCCCGCTATTCCCGTGAGGAGATCGACACTGCGGAGGGCTTTCTATGCCCGGAGCGGGACACGCTGTTCACCTATTCCGGCCTTGACCTGCTGCTCAAGCGATACGTCATCCAGTCCCGCAGCCGTGAGCCGTTGGAAACGCCGCAGGAGATGTTCCTGGGCATCGCGCTCCACCTTGCCATGAATGAGGCCTCTGACCGCATGGGCTGGGTCAGGCGGTTTTACGATATGCTCAGCCGCATGGAGGTCACCATGGCCACCCCCACCATGTCCAACGCACGAAAGCCCCATCACCAGCTTTCCAGTTGTTTTATCGACACGGTGCCGGACAGTCTGGACGGTATCTACCGCTCCGTTGACAATTTTGCCAAGGTCTCCAAGTTCGGTGGAGGCATGGGGCTGTACTTTGGCAAGGTACGGGCCACCGGCAGTGCCATCCGGGGCTTTCAGGGTGCGGCGGGCGGCGTCATCCGCTGGATCCGGCTGGTGAACGACACTGCCGTCGCCGTGGATCAGCTGGGCATGCGGCAGGGCGCAGTGGCTGTCTACTTAGATGCGTGGCACAAGGATCTTCCTGAGTTTTTGCAGCTGCGCACCAACAACGGCGACGACCGCATGAAGGCGCACGACGTGTTTCCTGCCGTGTGCTATCCCGATCTGTTCTGGAAATTGGCGGAGAAAAATCTTGACGCGCCGTGGCATCTCATGTGTCCCCACGATATCCTCACCGTCAAGGGCTACGCGCTGGAGGACTATTGGGGCGAGGAGTGGGAGAAACGGTATCTGGACTGCGTCAGTGACCCCCGCATCGAAAAGCGCACCGTCACCGTCAAGGATATCGTGCGGCTGGTGCTGCGCTCGGCGGTGGAAACTGGCACGCCCTTCGCATTTTACCGCGACGCCGTCAACCGCATGAATCCCAACGGCCATGCGGGCATGATCTACTGCTCCAACCTCTGCACGGAGATCGCCCAGAATATGGCGCCCATCGAGCATATCAGCACCTCGGTACAGACGGAGAACGGCGATACGGTGGTGGTGACGGCTACCCGCCCCGGCGAGTTTGTGGTCTGCAATCTGGCCAGCCTCTCCCTCGGAAATCTTCCCGTGGAGGACGATGCCTACATGGAGCACACGGTGGAGACGGCGGTGCGGGCACTGGACAACGTCATCGACCTGAACTTCTATCCACTGGAATACGCCCGGCTCACGAACCACAAATACCGCAGCATCGGCCTTGGCGTCAGCGGCTATCACCACATGCTGGCAAAGCGCGGCATCCGCTGGGAGAGCGAGGAGCATCTCACTTTCGCCGACGCGGTGTTTGAGCGCATCAATTATGCCGCCATCCGGGCGGACACGGCACTGGCACGGGAAAAGGGATGCTATGCGCTCTTTGAGGGCAGCGACTGGCAGACCGGCGCGTATTTTGAGAAGCGGGGCTACGCCTCCGACAAGTGGCGGGAGCTTGCCGAAACGGTGGCGGCGCAGGGAATGCGCAACGCCTACCTGCTGGCCGTCGCCCCCACCTCCAGCACCTCTATCCTCTCCGGCACCTCCGCCGGGATCGACCCTGTCATGAGGCGCTTCTTTTTAGAGGAGAAGAAGGGCAGCATCCTGCCTCGCGTGGCCCCGGAGCTGTCGCTGGATACCTGGTGGTACTATAAGGCGGCTCACCTCATCGACCAAAGCTGGTCGGTACGAGCCGCAGGCGTGCGCCAGCGGCACATCGATCAGGCGCAGAGTATGAACCTGTATATCACCAACGACTACACCATGCGGCAGGTACTGGCACTGTATCTGGATGCATGGCGCAGCGGCGTCAAGACGATCTACTACATCCGCAGCAAGTCCCTTGAGGTGGAGGACTGCGAAAGCTGCGCGTCATAGGGAGGAGCAGTACCATGGCAGAACTGAAGAAAAAGCCACTTTTTAATCCGGAGGGTGACATCGACGTGCGCCTGCGGCGTATGATCGGCGGCAACACAACAAACCTCAACGATTTCAACAACATGAAGTATCCGTGGGTCAGCGACTGGTACCGGCAGGCCATGAACAACTTCTGGATTCCGGAGGAGATCAATCTCTCGCAGGATGTGAAGGACTATCCCCGCCTGCTGTCGGCCGAGCGCACGGCCTACGACAAAATTTTAAGCTTTCTCGTCTTTCTGGACTCCATCCAGACGGCGAATCTGCCCAACATTGGCGCGTATGTCACCGCCAACGAGGTCAATCTCTGCCTGTCCATTCAGGCGTTTCAGGAGTGCGTCCACTCCCAGAGCTATAGCTATATGCTGGACACCATCTGCTCCCCCGTGGAGCGCAACGACATCCTCTACCAGTGGAAGACCGACGAGCATCTTCTGCGCCGCAACACCTTCATCGGAGACTGCTACAACGAGTTCCAGGAGCAGAAGGACGCCCCTACGCTGCTGCGCGTGATGATGGCCAACTTCATTTTGGAGGGTATTTATTTTTACAGCGGCTTCATGTTCTTTTACAACCTCTCCCGCAACGGCAAGATGCCCGGCTCGGCGCAGGAGATCCGCTACATTAACCGGGACGAGAACACCCACCTGTGGCTGTTTCGCAACATTATTTTGGAGCTACAGAAGGAGCAGCCGGAGCTGTTCACGGCGGAAAACGTGCAGGCGCTTCGGGAAATGATGCTGGAGGGCGTGGAACAGGAGATCGCGTGGGGGCATTATGTCATCGGGGACGAGGTGCC
>USCW01000138.1 GCA_900553315.1 uncultured Eubacteriales bacterium | reverse complement strand
GTCTGGGGGAGAGGCGCTTCTCTCAGAGAAGCGGCCTCTCCCCCAGAAGCTCAGAATCCTTTCATACTGTCCAGCAGGATCGTTACCGGGCCGTCGTTGACAAGACCGACCTCCATGTGCGTGCGGAAACGCCCCGTCTCTACATGAATGCCCTGTTCGCGCCAGCCGGCTACCAGCTGCTCGTAGAGCTCGTTCGCGGCCTCGGGACGCGCCGCCGCAATAAAGCTCGGACGGCGACCGCCCCGCGCATCCCCGTACAGCGTGAATTGACTCACCGCGAGAATCTCGCCGCCTACATCCTTCAGGCTCAGATTCATCTTATCCTCCGCATCCTCAAAAATGCGCAGGTTCGGCACCTTGTCCGCCATGTAGCGAACGTCCTTCTCCGTGTCCTCCACACGCACGCCGATCAATACCATGTATCCGGGGCCAATCTTCCCCACAGTTTCCCCCGCGACCGTCACGGAGGCTTCCTTTACCCGCTGCACAACACACCGCATTTTGCTTTAACCTGCCGATCTATAAACTTCGATCACGTCCTGCCGCTTTTGCAGCTGACGAATCACCTTGTCCACCTGCTCGCGGCTGGAAACCGAGAGCGTCATGCCAATGGTCGAGGTGCCCTTCTTGTCGTCCACCTTTGCGCTGACAGCACGAATGGGCACATTCAATTCGCCAATGTACATGGCCAGCTCGCCCAGCAGACTCACATGATCGTAGGCGATCACCTGAATAGAAGCCTCGAACTGACCGCTGCTTTCCTCCGCCCACGCCACGTTCACCCGGCGCTCTTCCTCGCCGCTGTGCGCGTTCACGCAGTCCGCCTTGTGAATGGTCACGCCGCGTCCGCGGGTGATGTATCCTACAATATCGTCCCCCGGCACCGGGTTGCAGCATTTGCCGAAGCGCACCTGTATCCCCTCAAGACCCTCCATCATGATGCCCTGCGTGGCCTTGGGCCGCTTCTGCTGCTGATTCTGCTGATGCTGCTCCTGCGTGGGCAGCTCCGCCAAATTCTGCTTGAGCGTCGGCGCTTCACGCAGCCGCTGCTCGTCCAGCAGACGCGTGACCACATAAATGGACGCAAGTCCACCGTAGCCCACCGCGGCGTACAGATCGTCCAGCTCCTGAAAGCCGTACTTTTTCAGCATTCCGTCGTAATATTCCGGCTTCGTCAGCATCGAAAGCTGCGTGCCCCGGCGCCTGCATTCCCGCTCCACCATGTCCTTGCCGCGTTCGACGTTCTCGTCCCGCCGCTCGTTCTTGAAGAACTGGCGTATCTTCGCCTTGGCCTGCGGGGTCTTGCAGATCTTCAGCCAGTCCATGCTGGGGCCCTTGGACGAGGCGGACGTGATGATCTCCACCCGGTCGCCGGTTTCCAGCACCGTGTCAATGGGGACAATCTTGCCATTGATCTTCGCGCCCACACAGGCGTTGCCCACGCCGCTGTGAATCTGATAGGCGAAGTCCAGTGGCGTTGCCCCCTTGGGCATGGAGATCACATCGCCCTTGGGCGTGAACAGGAACACCTCTTCCGAGAACAGGTCGGTTTTGAGGGTGTCCATGAACTCCTTGCCGTCCCGGGTATCGCTCTGCCAGTCCAGGATTTGACGCAGCCAGTACAGCTTGTTGTCCAGATCGTTGCCCTTCTGGTCGCCTTCCTTGTAGCGCCAGTGAGCCGCAATGCCATATTCCGCCACCCGGTGCATTTCCCATGTGCGAATCTGCACCTCAAAGGGGAAGGGCATCTTCCGCCCGCCCACCACCGTGGTATGCAGACTTTGATACATGTTCGCCTTGGGCACGGAGATGTAATCCTTGAACCGTCCGGGGATCTGATTCCACAGCGTGTGGACAATGCCCAGCACCGCATAGCAGTCCGGGATGGTGTCCACCAGCACGCGAATGGCAATCAGGTCATATATCTGCTCAAAGGGCTTGTTTTGCAGCACCATCTTCCGATAAATGGAATAGAAGTGCTTCGGCCGCCCGTCAATATCATAATGAATGTGCTGCTCGTCCAGCTTTGCGGAAAGCTCCTCAATAACCATGCGGATGTTTTCCTGCCGCTCGGCCCGCTTAAGGCCCACCTTCTGCACGAGATTCTGATACCCCGCCGGGTCAATGTAGCGCAGGGACAGATCTTCCAGCTCCTGCTTGATGGCATACACGCCCAGCCGATGCGCCAGCGGCGCATAAATATCCAGCGTTTCCCGGGCGATGGCGACCTGCCGCGCAGGCGCCTGATATTTCAGCGTGCGCATGTTGTGCAGCCGGTCGGCCAGCTTGATCAGCACCACGCGGATGTCCTTGCTCATGGCGAGGATCATCTTGCGCAGGCTTTCGGCCTGCGCCTCCTCCCGGTCGGCGAAGTCCAGCTTGTTCAGCTTCGTCACGCCATCCACCAGCCGGGCGACCTCTGTGCCAAACTCCTGCTGAATGGTTTCCAGCGTGATGCCCTCGCAGTCCTCCACCGTATCGTGCAGCAATCCCGCCGCGATGGTTGGCGCGTCGATCATCAGCTCCGTCAGGATGCTCGCCACAAAGCAGGGATGAATGAAGTAGGGCTCGCCGCTTTTGCGGGTCTGTCCCGCGTGCGCCTTCTCGGCAAAATGATACGCCTTTTCTACCAGCTTGTAGCTGTCGCCGGGATGATACTTCTGAATCCGCGCCAGCATCTGATCCAAAGGCATTGCCTCGTAATTTGTATAGCCCATTTTCATCCTCCTTTCACAGCACGCCTTACAGCGCCCGCAAATAGCGAATCAGCGCACTGTCCGCCATGCTGCATTTCACCGGCGGCAGCAGCCGCAGCGCATAGGGCCGCAGGGAAAGCTCCGCCAGCTTCACCTGATGAAACGTCAGCCCTACCAATACTTGTGCGCGGGTCAAGCCGCATTGCGCCGCCAGCTCGCCGGGGCCGAGCGCGCCGCCCCGACGCAGAGCCTTATACAACTCCCGCAGGGGCTCGTCCGCCATGGCCAGCAAGGTCAGCTGCGCCTTAAACTCCGCCGAGGGCTTCATCACATGCACCTGTGCCCGAGGGCATTGCGCCCGCACTCCCGCCAGCTCCCCCGGCAGCAGATCGCCCTCCAGCAGCACCACATGGTGCCATTGATCCCGCAGCTTGTCCAACTCCGGGGCACACAGCAGCGTATTGAAGGGCCGCAGGTCGTCCACGCTGCCCGTGCATACGTCTGTCAGCCCCGGATAATCCGCCAGAAACGCATGGCAGGTTTCCGGCAGATGCGCCAGACATACCACACCCTGTCCGCTTTGGAGCAGCCGTTTTAACGCCGCTCCCGTTTCAGGCCGCGGAGCGTCTGATAATCTTGTTACATTCTCCGCAAGCTGCGTCATTTCCTGCAAAAGCGCCTCGAAAAACGCGTCGTCGTGCGGGAGCGGGGAGGCACAGGCGGAGGGCACCATAGCCTTGACCTGTAACTGCGGCGTAACGCGGTCTCGCCAGACGTTTTTCTCCGGGGAGAAGAGCACGTCCACCCGCGTCAGCCCCTGATCCGCCAGATTTCCCATAGAAAAGGCAATGCCGTCCCGCAGGGCGCTTCCGTCCGCAAAGGAAAGCTTCAGGTGCTGTCCCTCTGCGCCCACCTTCCGCGCCTGCTGGATGGTCACGTCCTTCGCCAGAAACATAGGCGCAGGATTGCCGTAGCCCGTGGGCTGCATCAGCTCCAAGCGGTCGATCAGCGCTTCGTCCACCTCCCCCAGCGCGAGGGAAAGGTCATATTCCTTTTCCGGGATAAAGCAGTTGGGATCGCAGTTTTCCTCGATAGCCAGCGACAGCCTTCGCCGAAGCTCCGGCACGAGGTTTGCGTCCATGGTCAGGCCAGCCGCCTGTTCATGTCCGCCGAAACGCATAAACAGATCCTTGCAGGTACTGAGCATAGCGTGGATATTCACGCCGGGAATGGAACGGCAGGAGCCCACGGCAGTATCGCCGTTGCGGCTGAGCACGATGGTAGGCCAATGGTAACGCTCGCAGATGCGCCCCGCCGCCAGTCCGATCACGCCGCTGTTCCAGTTATCACCCATGACGACAATAGCCCGGTGCGTATAAAAATCCGTGGTCTTCCGCATTTCCAGCAGCGCTTGCTGGGTGATCTCCTGCTCCATGCTCTGGCGAATGCGGTTATTCTCTTCCAAATGGGTAGCGATACGCTCCGCCGTTTCCTGATCGGCAGCGGTGAGCAGCTCCACGCCCTGACCGGCTTCCTCTAGCCGTCCGCCCGCGTTCAGCCGCGGTGCGAGTCGAAAGCCCACATGCCCCGCGTTCACGGGCGGAGTGACGTTGCTGACGGTCATAAGCGCCCGAAGGCCGGGGCGCCGGGTATTCGCCATGCTTTCCAGGCCCAGCTTGACAATGACGCGGTTCTCGTCCACCAGCGGCACGATGTCCGCCACGGTGGCAAGTGCGGCCAACTCCAGCCGTTTTTTCACGCCCTCCATGCCCTGCATGGCTTGGCAGATTTTGAGCGCCACACCCGCGCCGCACAGGCGGCGAAAGGGATAGTCCCCCAGTAGTGGATTGAGCACCGCGTTCGCCGGGGAGGGCGTATCAGCCAACTGGTGATGGTCAGTCACGATGACGGTCATGCCGAGCATTTGCGCCAGCCGAACCTCCTCGTGATTGGTTACGCCGCAGTCCACGGTAAGGAGCAGCTTATGCGTTTTTGCGATCTCGCGCACCGCGTCGCAGTTGAGACCGTAGCCCTCGCCGTGGCGGCTGGGGATATAGTAGTCCGCCTGTGCGCCCTCTTCACGGAGGGTTTCCAGCATGATGGAGGTTGCGCACACGCCGTCCACGTCGTAATCGCCGTAGATCATGATAGGCTGGTGCGCCGCAATAGCCTGACGCAGCAGCGTCACGGCCTTATCCATGTCCTGCATCATCAGCGGCGGATACAGCTGCTCCAGCGCCGGATGCAGAAACCTCTCCGCCTTCTCCACGGTATCCATGCCCCGCGTTCTCAGCAGTCCCGACAGCCAAAGCGGATACTCCCCAATTGTCCGATGATCCTCTACTCCCCGCCGTACCAGATGCAGCAAGCTCCCCGCCCCTTTCCTAACCCCGCGAGTATACCATGAAACGAGGGAATACGGAAGGGGGGGGGAGATTCTGGGGGAGAGGCCGCTTCTCTAAGAGAAGCGCCTCTCCCCCAG
>USCW01000137.1 GCA_900553315.1 uncultured Eubacteriales bacterium | reverse complement strand
GAGGGGCTTCTGGCACAGAAGCCGCCTCCCTCGCAGTACCCTTCATCACATAGGAGGAGCTATGGCGGAGATTAGCTGGGAGCTGCTGGAAAGTCAGGTGGAGGCCTGCCGCATGTGCGGGCTGTGCGAGCATATCCAACATAAGGTGCCGGGACAGGGCGACCACCATAGCCCGTTGATGTTCATCGGCGAGGGGCCGGGACAGGTGGAGGACGAACAGGGCCTTGCCTTCGTCGGCCCTGCCGGACAACTGCTGACCCGTATGCTGCTGGCGATTGATCTGCCAAGGGATCGGGTCTATATCTGCAACGTGGTGAAGTGCCGCCCGCCGAATAACCGCGTCCCGGAGCCGCAGGAGGCCGCAGCCTGTATGCTGCACCTGCGGATGCAGGTGGCGCTGGTGCGCCCAAAGGTGATCGTCCTGCTGGGTTCTACCGCTGCAAAGAATACGCTGGGTGAGGATATTCGCATTACCCGCGACCGCGGCAAATGGTTCGAGCGCAAGGGCGTGTGGATGATGCCAACTTATCATCCTTCTGCCCTGCTGCGGGATACATCTAAAAAGCGCGACGCATGGGAGGATATGCAGTCCCTGCGGGATAAGCTGATGGAGTTTGGATTGTATAGCGATATTTATGGCGCATAAGGAGGCGCACGCATGGACGCAATGCAGAAATTTCGCGGTGAACTGCGCCGCTTCTTCGAAAGCATGTGGCCCGCAGAGGAAAAGCCCATTGTCTTCGGTGAGGGACAATGGCACAGTCCGGAAATCATGTTGATCGGCGAAGCACCCGGCGAACAGGAAACCTTGCAGGGTCGCCCCTTCGTGGGCAAGGCCGGAAAGAATCTTGACGGATTCCTGTCCGTGGTCGGTCTGCTGCGGGAAGAGATTTATATCTCGAACGTGGTCAAGGTGCGTCCGGTGAAGATCAGCGTCAAGGGCACAGTCTCCAATCGCCCACCGAACCGGGAGGAATTGGAGCTCTTCACCCCGTGGCTTAAGCGGGAAATTCTGCTGGTGCAGCCGAAAACTATTGTTACATTGGGCAACGTGGCGCTGAAGGCATTGCTGGGGCGGGAACAGACCATCGGTCAATGCCATGGTGTGGAAAAGGCGACGAAAATCAGCATTCCGGGTGAAAAGGGCGCGTGGTCGTGCCGGGTGTATCCGCTGTATCATCCTGCGTCGATCATTTATAATCGTGCGCTGGTAGCGACGTATCAGGAGGACTTGCTGCGCCTGCGGGAGCTATTGGTTGAACGCGGCGTTGTCAAATGAAGCGCGAAAGTGTATCTTTGGTGCAAAGAGGCTGGGATAACGGCAAAATGTATGCTATACTTGCACCATCGAAACGGGCGCGTGGCGAAAGGCCGCTGACGCTTCGAAGAACACGGGGGCGAGAGTTATGGAGTTTATTGCGGAGAATCTGCCGACGCTGATCTGCGGATTAGTGGGTGTGGCGCTGCTGATTCTGGAAGCGTTCATGCCGGGGTTTGGTCTGCCGGGAATTTCGGGCATTGTGCTGCAAGTGATTACCATAACGCTGACATGGATCAACCATGGTCCGATGGCGGCGCTGGGTATGACACTAATCGTGCTGTCGGTGGATGCGATCGCTATTTCGCTGGCATTGCATAGCGCGACGAAAGGAAAGCTCAGCAAGAGCAAGATCATCCTGCGGGACACGGAAAACAATGCGGCAGGGTATCGCTCCAACAAGGACATGGAAATCTTTCTGGGCAAGGAGGGCGTAACCACGACGGTGCTGCGTCCCACGGGCATGGCGGAGTTTGACGGTGTGCGTTTGAACGTGGTCAGCGAGGGCGAATTTGTGCAGTCCGGCGTGAAGGTACGCATCGTTAGCGTGGAGGGCAGCAGGGTACTGGTGAGAACGATAGAGACGTGATGGGGAAGAGAACTCTGGGGGGAGGCCGCTTCTGTGCCAGAAGCGCCTCCCCTGGGCCCCCCTCCCGAAGAGCGGATGGCGCGTGGTGCAGCGGGTACGTGTTCCTGTTAAGCATAGCTTGCCCAGCGTAAAAAGCTACGGCAAGAAATGCGTTTGTAGGAAAGTACCCATTGCGGAACGTCCGCTACTCTTCGGGAGGGAGCGCGAGGGAGGCGCTTCTCTTAGAGAAGCGGCCTCCCTCGCAACACCCCCGCGTCCCCGTTTTGATACAATAAGGAGGAGAGAATATGGGAGCCATGGAGTCGGGAATTCTGGTCATTGCGTTGGTTGTCGTGCTGGTGCTGATTGTGCTGGCGGTGTTTCTGCGGTTCTTCCCCATTGGGTTGTGGATCAGCGCGCTGGCGTCCGGTGTGCATATTTCCATCGGTACGCTGGTAGGTATGCGCGTGCGGCGCATTCAGCCTCAGCGGTTGGTGTATCCGCTGATTAAGGCCAATAAAGCGGGCCTTGATTTGACCATTGCCAAACTGGAAACACACTTCCTTGCGGGCGGCAATGTGGATCGGGTCATCAACGCCTTGATCGCCGCGCAGCGTGCGAATATTGAAATGCCCTTTGAAAAGGCGTGTGCCATTGATCTGGCGGGCCGCGACGTGTTTCAGGCCGTGCAGATGAGCGTTACCCCTAAGGTCATTGAGACTCCCGTTGTGGCGGCTATTGCCAAGGACGGTATTGAGCTGCGTGCTAAGGCCCGTGTGACCGTGCGCACGAACATTGACCGTCTGGTGGGTGGTGCTGGTGAGGAAACGGTCATTGCCCGCGTCGGCGAGGGTATTGTTACCACCGTTGGTTCCGCGGAAACCCACGAGCAGGTGCTGGAGAATCCCGATCTGATCAGCCGCACGGTGCTGAGCAAGGGCCTTGATGCAGGTACGGCCTTCGAAATTCTGTCCATCGACATTGCGGACGTGGACGTGGGCCGCAACATTGGCGCTCAGCTGCAAATGGATCAGGCCGAAGCCGATCGCCGTATCGCACAGGCCAAGGCAGAGGAACGCCGTGCCATGGCTGTTGCGCACGAGCAGGAAATGAAGGCGGCTGTGCAGGAGATGCGCGCCAAGGTGGTTGAGGCAGAGGCAGAGGTGCCGCGTGCCATGGCCGCTGCGCTGCGCGAGGGCAAGCTGGGTGTGCTGGATTACTATCAGATGCAGAACACTATTGCTGATACGAACATGCGGGACAGCATTGCCAAGGCCGGTACGCCCGCGACGACCGCGAATCACGAACCCCACGCTTCCAAGAAGTAAGTCCGGGACGCGAAAGGGGAGAAGCATCCCAGAATGGAAATCATCATTGTGCTTGCCTTATTTTTCTGGCTTGCTCAGATGGAAAAGGCGAAGAAGCAGAAAAAAGCCAAAGCAGGGCAGGAACGGGACTTCGTACCCGTTCCGCCCACAAAGGAGCAGAAGCCTGTTCAGCTGGATATGCTGGATGAACTGGACGACATGACGCCAGAGGACATGACGCCGGAGCCTATGGATGATCTGTGCGAGGGCGCACGCATTGAAACGATGGAGGGCAAGGATCCCTGCCATCCGGCGAAACCTATGGAGGGAACCGACCCCTGTCATCCGGCTACGCTGGAGCAGCATGCGGTTCAGCGTGTGACTGAACGGAAGGAAATGCAGCATCGACTGCGGGTAAACGTACAGAGTGATGTGGCGGAGCCTGTCGAGGAAGCGTCGGAAATGCCGCTGGAGTTCACGCCAGAGGCCATGCGTCAGGCGTTTGTCATGAATGAGATTTTGACCCGCCCCTGTGAGCGGAAACGGAAGATGTATCCATGAGCAAGGGGGAGGAGGCTGCTGCTTCCTCCCTTTTTTGAAGGAGGAGAGAAACATGCCGGAGACCTTGAAGGTGGTAATCGCCGACGATGATCCGGGAATGCGCCTGATCGTGCGCAAAATGGTGGAGCGGGTGGACGGCTTCACATTGGTGGGCGAGGCAGCCAACGGGGACGAGCTGATGACGCTGGTGGAGGAGAAGCGTCCGCAGGTCTGCTTTCTGGACGTGGAAATGCCCGGGAAAAGCGGCGTGGAATGTGCGCGCATGATTCAGGATATGGACCCTACGGTAGTGCTGATTTTTGCGACGGCTCATGACCAGTACATGGGCGATGCTTTCGAGGTGTACGCGTTCGATTACCTTATTAAACCCTTCAAGGTGGAGCGGGTAATGCAGACGCTGGAACGGGCGCGGGATCGGCTGATGCACGTGGATGAGCAGCCCTTGCCGGGACTGACCCGCCAGCCGAACCGCATCGCAAATGGCCGCCTGATGCTGCATCACCGGGAGGGCGTGAGCTTCCTCAAGATGAGCGATATTCTGCTGGTGCAGCGGGAAAACCGCTCTACCGTGATCTATACAACGGGTGAGGGACGCTATGAAACGAGTGATAGTCTGGGAGACACGGAAGCGAAGCTTGACCCGGCGGTCTTCTTCCGATGCCATAAAAGCTATATTATCAATTTGAACCAGATTGACAGCATTACGCCCTACGGCCGCTGGACGTACGTGGTGCGGCTTCATGGCACGAAGCACGACGCGCTGATTACCCATGAAAAATATGAAGAGCTGGAGCAGATGTTTTCCTGAGCCGAAAAATTTCCGTAAATCTGTCGGAAAATAAAAATGGGGCTTGCAATTACGGGTGAAACATGCTAAAATAACCAAGCTAACGTGTTTGCAAACTCCAAAAGGAGGTGTAGATCCATGGGAAAGTTTTGCGAAGTATGCGGCAAGGGTACGCTGAACGGTAATAACGTGAGCCACTCCAACCGCAAGACCCACACCACTTGGGCGCCTAACGTTCAGAAGGTGCGCGTGGTTGTGAATGGTCGTGCCACCCGGCTGAATGTGTGCACTCGTTGCCTGCGTAGCGGCAATGTTGCCCGTGCCCTGCCCACCAAGTCTCAGGAGGCTTGAGTTCCGGAACGGGGAATGCCGAGTTTTCAAGAAGGAAAAGCATTCTGAATCGGCATGGATGCACCGCTGGAGATAAACCCGCCTAGCTTTATTGCTGGGCGGGTTTTGCTATATGCGGGGATATTCCTGACGCTTCAACCGGATATTCAAAATTCCCGAAGGTATGGATGACGAATGTCTTTGCCATACCTTCATGGACAAACCAAGTTACATCGAAGTGTTCAACTGCATCCACCTGAAAATTGATCTTCGGGAGGGAGCGCGAGGGAGGGAAAGACAGCCATAGCCGCCAGTGGCGGCTG
>USCW01000136.1 GCA_900553315.1 uncultured Eubacteriales bacterium | reverse complement strand
ATTGTCCCGCGTCCTTAACTGCATCTCGCCGCCATCCCCGGCCCATGTCGTCCCCAGCGCGGATACAAAGCCAACGACTATCGCGCCGTCCGCCTGTACCTGCCGCACGTGCAGCCAGTCCTGCGAGACGATTCCCAGCAGCTCGAACTCCCCCTCCACCGTGCCGATCACGCGACCGTTTCCGCCCGCCTGATCGTACAGCGAAAGGGATTCTCCCTCCGGGTAGACCTCCGCCACAGGTGCGGCAGCCTCCTCCGTCAAGTCTGTCAGATACTTGCGCATCATATAGCCCGTGCGCCCGCCGATGGACACGTAATCCCACTTTTTGCCCTGTTCGAGAAGCTCAAGGGGCTGTCCGCCGTAATATTGCCCCATGACACGCGCATTATCGTCGGGACGTTCCCGCAGCTTGACCCGCTCCGTCGTGGTGGAGAACGTCACAATCTGCGCATTATCCTCCCCCACCGCCGTCAGCGGCACAAGCATGAACCCGATCAACAGCACCATCAGCAGCTTCCGCAAAGCACCCAGCTCCCTTCTGAAAAAAAGGTTCATAGAATTCACCGTAATTATTTCATATTCACTTCATAATTCGGGCGTAATCTTGCCACTAAGAACAAAGAGGAACGGCTCCCACAGGGTTGCCTGCTCCCCTGTGTAAAAAAGAGGAGGTACAAAATCATGTTGTTTGGAAGCAAGGACAAGAAGATTGAGCACGCCATTGAGAAGAAGAACCCCGCCGGTGTCATCGGCTTTTTTGAGGACAAGGACGAGAACATTCGCCTGATGGCGATCGACGCCGCCGGCAAGATTGGCGGCGATGACTGCATGAACGCGCTGATCCCGCTGCTGCACAACAGCGACGCAAAGGTTCGCGCAGCGGCCGCGACCGCGCTGGGCGCCGTAGGCAACAGCCATGCCGCCGCGTTCCTATCCTATCAGCTGGATCACGAGCAGGATCCCACGGTGCAGGCCGCTGTACGCAAGGCCATGCAGGTGTTCCACGGAGAGGAGTAAACGTCGTGAAAGTGGCTGCGGCCACTTTCACGAGCGGGGATTTGCATCTGCCAACGACCAGAGGTCGTCGTCAGATGTAAGGAAACGATTTTGCTTTGCAAAATCGTATACCCACCCCGGCGGCAGAGCCGCCGGATACGATTGCAGTCCTGCGGACGGCATATGCCGTACCGTTGATGTCGGATTGCGATAGACAGTTTAATTTGGTAGGAGGCAGCCTTCGGGGCTGCCTCCTTTTTGTATTTCTGTTACTTCGTTCCCTTTGCCTTGTCACGATACATCTTTGCGGCAGCCAGTGCCATGGCGAGCATATCGCCGCCCGCGCAGAGATACAGCACCGCTACCACGCCATTCATGCCATAGGTGGGAATGCAGATCATGGAGGCGGCTACCGCCAGCGCCACGGCGGCAAGGTGAATAACCGTCATGATCTTCAGCCGCCGTCCAATGGTCAGCAGCACATCAAAGAAATAAATCAGCGAAATGCACAGCGTCGTTCCCAGCACCGGCACCAGCAGATAAGCGTAAGGCAGGATCGCTTCGCCGAAGAGCAGCGACAGTCCCCAGCGCCCCAGCAGCGCCGCACCGATGAACATGCAGACCGCGAACCCGAGGATACCCGCTAAGGCCGTCAGCACCATCTTTTTAAAGTCGCTCCACCGTGCCTCCGCGAAGCGCTCCGTCAGCGGCGCGACCAGCGGCGTATAGATGAAGGAGCACCCCGCCTGAATGATGACCGCCGGTGTGGAGATGGAGCCGAAATAGCCCAGCGCCTCGCTGCCTGCGTAACGCTCCAGAAAATAACGCGGCACCGCCGCCAGCAGCGTCAGCAGGGCGGCGTTTACCATCATGGGCCACACCTCCTGCAGGAGCGGAAGACTCTCCCGACAAGACAGGTGTACCCGAAAGCCCGTCAATTTCCGAACGCGAGGCCAGTCGTAGACCAGCGCTACCGCCAGCGTCGCCAAGCCCATGATCAGCAGCGTCAGCGGAAGCTGACGTGTCAGGTACAGCGTCAAGGTGAAGCTGCCCAGCATGACCACGCCCCGCAGGATGAAGGACAGACCCACGTAATCAAAGCGATAGGCCTTCTGCTCCTCTCCCGCCAGCACGTCCACCAGCGCCTCCGCCACGCGGAACACCATATAAAAGATAATGCACGCCATCTGCTCCCCGGAATACTGCCAGTTGCACAGGGTAAACGCCACGCAAAGGCCGAAGGCTGCCATGCAGGTCAGGATACGCGTGGAAATATACAAACTTGGACTGTACTTGCCCGCGCTGTCCGACACCTGAAAATTCCGCAGACCGAAATAAGCCACGGTGAAGAAGAAATTCGTCAGCGAAATAGCCAGCGTCAGATAGCCCGCCTTTTCAAAGCTGCCCAGCGGCACCACCAGCACCGTCAGCAGCCATTGGCACACCAGATAGAACAGCGAGCCCACCGAGTTGAACATCATGTTGCGTCCAATGGAGCGCTGCTTACTTTCCATCGGCCTTGACTCTCTTTCTGCTGCGGAAGCGCAGGAAGGCCGGGATCAGCGAATTGATGATCCGCCAGCGCAGCATGGGGAAGGGCTTCGTCAGCGCGTTGAACAGGCCGAAGCAGCGGAAATACATCTGCCAGCCCTGCTCCTGCGGCGCATCCTTCCACGGCGTTTTAGCCAATGCTTCCTCGTAATTTTTCCGATAGGGATGCCGGTTGCCCGCCCGCCACGGACGCTCTTCCCCAAGGAAATGCACCACCGCCGGCGGGAAGGCCGCCCTTTCGTAATCCGCCTTCGTGGGATACAGCGGCGCGGGAGCGCACATCTTCTTCTGCGCCTCGTAGCTGTAATAGATCTGCACGGAGCCGAAATTATACCGGGGCGGCAGCACGCAGATATGCCCCTGCAATGCGCCGTTCAGCGCGTCCTGATCCGGAGCAATGAGCTTCGCTCCCCGCTCGCGGTAGTAATCCAGCACGGTCTTTTCCGTGTTCTCCGCCCGCCAGCGATCCATGTCAATGAGCAGCACGCCCGCGTTGAAGTAGCGGCTTTCCGGCTTCAGTCCCAGCACCGGCAGACGGTTATGGTTGATGGTCGGCTCCTGCACCAAGGCGATAGGGCAACCCTGCATGTCGAAGGTTTCCAGCCCGGTCAGGTCATCCAAAACGATGGTGTCGCAGTCCAGATACAGCACCCGATGCACCTCGGGCGGCAGCACGCGGCCCACCAGCAGCCGCGCCATGGTGCTGAGGGTGAAGCCGCCGACGAAAACTTCAAAATCGAACCAGCGGCGAATATCCTCCAATTCCCAGACATGCAACTCCCGGCCATAGCCGGCCAGCATATCCTTCAGCTTGGCGATGCTCTCCGGCTTCGCGCCGTTGGAAAGCAGGTGCAGACGCACGTTAGGCTTGTCCCGGTGGCTTTCGCACAGCGAAACCATGGATGCGGCAGCGTGGCGCAGGTAATTTTCATCACAGGCATACAGTATATCCATCAGCAGAGTTATCCTCCCTTACAGCCTTTCGTACCGGAAATGTCTTCCAAAGTATCTAACGTTTGACAAGCCGCGTTTCCGCCATAGAATTTTTTCTTTCCGGCAGGAACGGCCTTCCTCCCCCGCGAACCCCTTTTTACAAACAGGCGCGGCACGACTGCGCCGACGAGGAGGCATACACCTATGATACGCATTCCAGCATGGTTTCGTCAAGCGATTGCCTATGAAATCTATCCGCAGAGCTTTCTGGACACCAACGGCGACGGCATCGGCGATTTACAGGGCGTGATTGCAAAGCTGGACTATGTAAAGTCCCTTGGCTGCGACACGATTTGGCTGAATCCCTGCTTTGATTCGCCCATGCAGGACGCGGGCTATGATGTGCGGGATTACCGCAAGGTCGCGCCCCGCTACGGCACGAACGAGGATTTGGAGGAGCTGTTCCGTCAGGCGCACGCCCGCGGGATGCACATTCTGCTCGACCTTGTGCCCGGCCACACCAGCGAGCAGCACGAGTGGTTCCGCGAGAGTCAACAGCCCACCCGCAATGTATACAGCGACCGCTACGTCTGGACGGACAACGTTTTCAACAAGCCCGCTGGGTACAGCTGGATCTGCGGCACGACCGACCGCAATGGCTGTGCGCTGACGAACTTTTTCCAAATGCAGCCCGCGCTGAACTATGGCTTTGGCGAAGCGACGAAGCCGTGGCAAATGGACTGGCGGGACAGCCGCTGTCAGGCGACCATGGACGCGATCATCGACGTGATGCGCTTCTGGCTGCAAAAGGGCTGCGACGGCTTCCGGGTGGACATGGCAGACAGTCTGGTGAAGGATGATCCCGACAAGGAGGCGACCTCCGCCCTGTGGCGCAAGGCACAGGATATGCTGGCGGCGGAGTTCCCCGAGGCGGTGCTGGTAGCGGAGTGGAGCTATCCCGAACAGGCGCTGTGCAAGGCGCATTTTCAGGGAGACTTCTATCTGGATCATGACTGGGGCGAGTCCGGCCAGGGCTATCACACGCTGATGCGGGATGGGCGGCGCTCCTATTTCCACAAGGAGGCGGGTGGCGACCTGAACCGCTTCCTGAACGAGTACATGCACCGCTATCTCAGCACGAAGGACGCGGGCTACATCTGCATGATTACGGGCAATCACGACACTCGGCGTGCGGCGCTTGAACTGGATGCATCCGAGCTGAAGCTGGCGTACAGTCTGCTGTTCACGCTGCCCGGCGTGCCCTTTATGTACGCGGGCGACGAAATCGGCACGCGGCATTTGCCCCTGCCCAGCAAGGAAGGCGGCTACCAACGGACAGGCGACCGCACGCCCATGCAATGGGCGCAGGGCCCGCAGTACGGTTTCTCGGCGAACCCGGAGACGTATCTGCCGCAGGACACGTCCGCCGACGCGCCCACGGTTGCGGATCAGGAAGCGGACGCAGATTCCCTGCTGAACTACGTGCGTGCGCTGCTGAACTTCCGCTGCGCAACCCCCGCGTTGCAAGCAGATGCGCCCTTTGAGCCTGTCTGGATGGGCACGCATGGCTATCCCTTCGTGTATCGTCGCGGGAATCTGCTTCTGGCCCTGAACGCCACCGAGCGTCCCGCCTCCCTCCCCTTCTCCATCGGCACTCCCCTCTTCCTCCACGGCACCGCGCAAGGCCACACGCTAGGCGCGCAAAGCTTCGTCGTGTGGGAGGAGTAAAGTGTGGAACTCCGGGGGAGGCGGCTTCTCTAAAGAGAAG
>USCW01000135.1 GCA_900553315.1 uncultured Eubacteriales bacterium | reverse complement strand
AGGCCGCTTCTCTAAGAGAAGCGCCTCTCCCCCCAGACCCCTCTCTCCCGAAGAGCAGCTGGCGTTTGACGGGTGCGCTTCTGCATAGGGGGCTCCGCCTGAGAGTACGGTCGGTCTACGATAGACTTGGTTGAGTCCACGGCGGCTGACAGAGCCGCCGCGGACGTGCGAGGTGAGGAGCAGGGGCGGCGTTTCTATGCGGCATTTAGAAATGAAAAATTTCCGACTGCGTGGTTTTGCAGTCGGAAATAGGCTTTGTTGGGTATTGACTTTTAGATGTTCTGGGGTTATGATAACGAGGCAGAGGGTTTTGCTGTTTAACCCTTGCGTTTTTCACCGTCCACGTTGTTGCAGTCATCGTGGGCGGTTACTTCTTTTTCCAGCTTTTTGAGCGTATGCAGCAGCGTTCCCGCCACAAACATCACGCCCAGAAGCGTCGTCAGAAGTTCCGGCATGGGCCTCACCTCCTTCCCGCACCTGACCGGTGATGGTTTTAGGTGTTGCCCTCTGCCTCGGCGCTTTTGCAAGCGCAGTTCTAGTGTAACATGCGGATGCTTCCTCAGCAAGCGAATATTGTTGAAAAAGCAGGGTCTGCGCCCTGCTTTTTCTATATCATCTTTTCAGCTCAACAACACGCCTAGTGCTACCCATCACATCCATCCGCAGGCCACCCGTAGGCAGGTCGCGGCGGCTCTGTCAGCCGCCATGACCACAACTACGCCTATCGGAGACCACACCTACTCACAGGCGGAACCAACTAAGCAGAATCGCACACGCCAATTGCCAACCGCTCTTCGGGAGAGGAGGTCTGGGGGAGAGGCACTTCTCTCAGAGAAGCGGCCTCTCCCCCCAAAGCCGCAAAGGTCGCGGCGGCTCTGTCAGCCGCCGTGACCACAACCAAGAAACAGAAATCCGCGCCCAACAAACAGGGGCAACCGGTCAGAAGAAAGAGTCAACTCAATCCCCAGCTACTCTTCGGGAGAGGGGGTCTGGGGGAGAGGCGCTTCTCTTATAGAGAAGCGGCCTCTCCCCCGGAATCTCCCGCCGCCCTCACTTGCGCTTGCCTTGCTTTTGTGCTATGGTAGGTGGGCTTGGAGGGGCTTATGTATCGAGATTTGACAAAGGGGAGCATTGCGCGGGCATTGCTGCTGTTCGCGCTGCCGATGATTGCGGGGAATATGCTGCAGCAGCTGTATAATATCGCGGATACGCTGATCGTGGGGCGCGTGCTGGGCAGCAACGCGTTGGCCGCAGTTGGGTCGGCGTATACATTGATGACCTTTTTGACGTCGATCTTTTTGGGACTCAGCATGGGTTCGGGGGCGCTGTTTTCTATTTATCTGGGCAAGGGCGACCGCGCATCCCTAAAATCTGCCATCGTTCATGCCTTTGTGCTGATTATGACGGTCACGCTCGTGCTGAATGTGCTGGTCTATGCGTGCCTGAACCCCATTTTGACCTTCTTACAGGTGCCTGCGGAGGTTTGGGACGGTATGCGGGATTATCTGTTGGTGATCTTCGCTGGATTGATCGCCACGTCGCTGTATAATTTCTTTTCCTGTCTGCTTCGGGCGCTGGGCAATTCTACTGCGCCGCTGGTGTTTCTGGCGGTGTCGGCGGTGCTGAATATCGGACTTGACCTGCTTTTTGTGGCGGTGCTGCCGTGGGGTATTCAGGGCGCGGCGTTGGCAACGGTGATTGCGCAGTATGTTTCGGGCGTGGGCATGACGCTGTATGTGCTGTTTCGGTGCCGTGATTTGCTGCCGGGACGGGGAGAGGTGCATTTCAGTCGTCCCATTTTGAAGGAAATTACCAATCTGTCCACCTTGACCTGCGTCCAGCAGTCGGTGATGAACTTCGGCATCCTGATGGTGCAGGGGCTGGTGAACAGCTTTGGCCCCACGGTCATGGCGGCCTTTGCGGCGGCAGTCAAGATCGACACCTTCGCTTATCTGCCTGTGCAGGATTTCGGCAACGCCTATTCCACCTTCGTGGCGCAGAATTACGGCGCAGGCGACTTGCAGCGCATCCGCAGGGGCACGCGGCAGGCGTTCTTGCTCAGCGGCGCGTTCAGCGCAGTAATCTCGCTGGCAGTGTTCCTGCTTGCAGAGCCTTTGATGGGCATCTTCGTTCGGGCGGAGGAAACGGCGGTCATTGCCGCCGGCGTGCAGTATCTGCGCATCGAGGGAGCGTGCTATGTGGGCATCGGTTTCCTGTTCCTGCTGTATGGGTATTATCGTGCTATTAAGCGTGCGGAAATGTCCGTGGTACTGACGGTGATCTCGTTGGGAATGCGCGTGCTGCTGGCTTATGCGCTGTCGGCGGTGATCGGCGAGGTCGGTATCTGGCTGGCAATCCCCATCGGCTGGGTGCTGGCGGACGTGGCGGGGCTGGTCTATATGTGGAAAAAGCCGCTTCGTTTCAGCAAGGCGGTGGGTTAATCCTCGCTCAATAGGGGACTTTCTACGGCGAAAAGCTCATCCAGCGGAATGAGAAAACCGTCCTCCAGACGAATGATTCGCTCATAGGTGTCAATTTTTTTTAGCAATCCGGTGTGCGTTACATAAGCGCCGCCGGATTTTCTTTCGTCCGGTTGAAAATAGGTGAAGCTGGCCTCGGGACGCTGGGGGAGCAGCAGCAACTGCTCCAAACGATGATTGAGTCGGGATTTGGCTTCCTCATCCAGCTCCACGCGCTGCTCTGTCAAGCGGGCCGTTTCTTCAATCGCATCCTCATAGCCCGTCAGCGCCGCGAAAGGGGAGAACTGCGCGGCCCGGTCGTGCAGGGACATGGGCGGATGCTTGCGGGAAACGTGATGGGGCAGCGCAAGCATATCGTTATAGCGGGAATCTGCGGAAACGCTCATGCCTTGTGACCTCCAATCTGACGGTTTCTTTCCCGGGCGGTCGCGCCCTCTTCCAGATTCATGCCCTTCAAAACGGCGTTCTTTCCGTAGCGCTTTTTGAGGTTCAGCAATACCTGCTGCACCTGCTTTTCCCGTGCGAGCTCTGCGTTCTGCGCTTCCTCCTCTGCGGCAAGGGCGGCGTAGTCGGTGAATAGATCAAGCTGCTGCACAGGAGCTTTCATGGGAGCGTGGGCTTCTTCCGTGAGATGATTGGCGGTCAGCGTGAGCCGCCGCACCAGCAGACGCATATCCACGATCTCATCATACAGCCGAGAGAATGCGTCGATCAGCTGCCGGGAGGAGGCGGTAAAGCGCGGCAGATGGGCGGTGCCCACGGCGGGCTTGGGAACGGAACGGCCGTAGAAATCCGTTGCAAGCTCCCCTTGATAGGCAGCACGAAGCTTTGGATCATCAAGGCTTTCCATGTCGTAGCCCACAGCCAGCACCACCTGATCCGTGACCAGTCCGCGCTCTAATAGATCAAGCCCCAGCGTGTCAGCCATCTCCCGGACAATGAGCCGCGCCTTCTCGGCGGGGTAGGGGCAATGCAGCACCTGACCGGAGGAGCAGCCGCTGCTGGTGGGGCGGTAGGCCTTGATATCTGCGATGGTGCAGGGTTCCCAGCCCCATGCATGGTCAATGAGCAGCTCGGCATTGATGCCGAAAAGCTTGTAGAGCAGCTCCTCGTTTTCCATGGAGCAGCGGGCTACGTCGCCCATGGTGTACAGGCCGTGGGCTTCCAGCTTGCGAGCATAGCCCCGGCCCACCCGCCAGAAGTCCGTCAGGGGGCGGTGACCCCACAGGGCACGGCGGTAATGCAGCTCGTCCAGCTCCGCGATGCGCACGCCGTGTTCATCTGGGGGGATGTGCTTGGCCTCAATGTCCATGGCAATTTTGCATAAATAGAGGTTGCTTCCGATGCCAGCGGTGGCGGTGATGCCCGTGGTGTTCAGCACGTCGAGGATCATACGCATGGCCAGCTCACGGGCGGTCAGGCCGTAGGTTTTCAGGTAGTTGGTCACGTCCATGAAAACCTCGTCGATGGAATAGACGTGAATGTCCTCCGGGGCGATATATTTCAAATAGATATGATAGATTTGGCTACTGATTTCGATATACCGGGCCATCTGCGGCGGCGCAGTCACGTAGTCCACGGCCAGCGTCGAGGAGGCTTGCAGCGCCTTCGCGTCGCTGGAGGCGCCGGTAAGGGTATGGTTCGGCGCGGACTGCTGGCGACGGGCGTTGACGTCACGAACCTTTTGAATAACCTCAAACAAACGGGCGCGTCCGGGGATGCCATAGGCCTTCAGGGACGGGGACACAGCCAGACAGATGGTCTTCTCCGTGCGGCTCACGTCGGCTACCACCAGATTCGTGGTCATGGGATCCAGACCGCGCTCCACGCATTCTACGGAGGCATAAAAGGATTTCAGGTCAATGGCGATATACGTGCGGTCGGCCACGGGGCTTCACATCCTTAGAGAACAAATGTTTGCTATTAGTATACCCGGAAGCAGGTGAAATTGCAAGGGGGAATTTTTGTCACGCGGCGGTGCGGCACCCTTCGATATTGCGGTGCATACATTGGTAGCGCCTGCGTCGCACAAGCGGCGCAGACTGGGAGGAATGCGTATGATGATGCGAACGATCAATGCGCGGCAGCCTGCTCTGACATGGCAGGAAGCGGCGCTTTTAACGGCTTTGCCGCTGCAGACGAACCGCACCACTAATCTGTGGATGCCGGCGCAGACGGAGCATTTTGTGGCGGTGGATACGATGCTTCCTACGACAGATACGAATACGACGGCACGGCGGGGAAGCATCGCCGGACGGGCAGTGCTGCATACGGCGGGAATCTCCATGCCCGGCGTGACCGGAATGCGCCGGGGCTGCTGCCGGGCGCAGGATCGGCAGGTGATGTGCGGCTGCGCGAATGTGGTCTACGAGCTGCTATAGAAGTAGAAGAAAACCGCCTCATGCCGTGTACATAAGGCATGGGGCGGTTCAACGAAAATGCAATCAGCGTGCGAAAATCTGCGTGACATAGACGTAGCCGTTCGCATCGTAGCACACACCGATGCCGACCTTCGTCCACGAAGAGCCGAGAATATTGCGCTTATGTCCGCTGCTGGACATGAAGGCAGCCTGCGCCTTGGCGACGGTGGCATGGTGCGCGATATTTTCACCGGCAGCGCTGAAGCTGTAGCCAAAGGTCTTGAGCATGTCGCTTACAGAGCCGTAGGTGGGGGAGGTGTGGGAAAAATATCCCTTGTCCCGCATGTCCTCGGATTTCTTGCGGGCAATGGCGCTGAGCTCCGCATCCAGCGGCAGCGCGGACAGACCG
>USCW01000134.1 GCA_900553315.1 uncultured Eubacteriales bacterium | reverse complement strand
CTGGGGGGAGAGGGGCTTCTCTCAGAGAAGCCGCCTCTCCCCCCAGAATCTCCCGGTATCCCTCGCAAATTTCACCATTCCAACGGATATTCAGTTACCGGGTTGTCCAGCTTTTTGCCGTTTTCCTTGAGGGTCAGCAGAAGACTGTCAATGGACGTCGCCTTCGTCAGGACGGTGGGCGCGAAGTCGTTGTAATCGGTGCGGCTGGAAATACGAATGGGAATGATTCGCCACGCATCCTGCGTTACCACGCCATCCTTCACACGCCAGCGCATCTGAAACATAAAGCTGCTCATGTCGCTGGGGTTCTTGTTGCCGGAAAAGCAGAAGTTGCCCAGAGAATATACAATGTACTTGCCCTTGTATTCCTCAATGGGATTGATCCGGTGGCTGTGATGCCCAACGACCAGATCAGCCCCCGCGTCAATGGCCAGCTTGCCCATCTTCTGCTGGTTCGCATTGGGCGCGTAATCCTTTTCCGCACCCCAATGGAAGCTCACGATCACCAGATCGTATTTCTCCTTCGCTTCGGCGATGTCCAGCGGCACCTGCGTAAACAGCTTGTCATACAGGTTGAAGGTCTGATAGCTCAGCATCGCAATGCGTACACCCTTCACCGTGTACTCGCCAATGTTCTCCGCATTGGACCAGACAATGCCAGCATCCGTCAGATGCTGCTGCGTCTCCAAGTAAACCTCTTCGCCGTGATCCATTACGTGGTTGTTTTCCAGCGCAACCGCCTCAATGCCGTTGTCCGCCAAGATCGAAACATATTCCGGCGGTGCACTGAAAAGGAACTGGTTTTCCTTCTTGTTGTTAGGTACATAAGTGGAATCCGTCAGCGTGCCCTCAAAGTTGACCAGCGTCAGATCGTCCGCCATCAAAATATCCCGTACATTGCGCAGGGGGAAGTTAATGTCGCCGCCCTGCTTCTTCAACTCGTTGTTGAAGATGTCCGTGCGCTTGCGGCTGTCGCCGCCAATGGTGAAGTCGCCGGTGAAGGTCGCCGTAATCAGCTGGGAACCGTCCGGTTCAAGCTGCTCGACGGCCTCATCCTCCGCGGAAACATCGTCGGCGCTTTGCTCCTGCCCCACGGGCATGTCCATCCAGTCGGACAGGGACAGCTCGTCCTCATCCTCCTCCGCCATGGCGAAGGGCGCCATCAGGCACAGCGCCAGCAGCAGACAAATGAATTTACGCATAGCTTTCCTCCCGGTCGCGGCAGGGGCCGCGTGCTTGTTTTCTTGCAAGGGTCGTCACAGACCGCGCAGGAAGACTTCCATTTTTCCCAGCGCAATGTTCAGCTTGTCCACCGCCGTGGCGTAGCTGCACCGAATGTGTCCCTCGCCGCAGGGGCCGAAGGCCGTGCCGGGCACGCAGGCCACGTGCTGCTCCTGAAGCAGACGCTCACAGAATTCCTCGCTGGTCAGCCCTGTGGACTTAATGGAGGGGAACACATAGAAGGCTCCCCGGGGTTCGAAGCAATGCAGCCCCATCTTCCGCAGACCGTCCACCATCAAACGACGGCGGCGGTCATAGCTTTCCCGCATGTGCTGCACATCCTCATAGCCGTTTTCACGCCCCACGCGAAGGGCCTCAACAGCCGCGACCTGTCCCTGACGGGGAGCGCAAAGAATGCCGTACTGGTGAATCTTGTTCATGACGGCAATCATTTCCGCGGGGCCGCAAATGTAGCCCACGCGCCAGCCCGTCATGGCGAAGGACTTGCTGAAGCCGTTGATGGTCAGCGTATAATCCCACATACCGGGCAAAGAGGCGAAGCTCACATGCTCACCACCGTAGGTCAGCTCGGAATAGATCTCATCGCTGACCACCATGATCTCATGCTCGCGGACAACCTCCGCCAGCGCTTCCAGATCGGCGCGGGTCATAATAGCGCCGGTGGGGTTGTTAGGGTAAGGAAGGATCAGCGCCTTGGTGCGGGGCGTGATGGCCGCACGCACCTTCTCGGCGGAAAGACGGAAGTCCGTATCCTCCCGCGTTTCCACGCCCACGGGAGTTCCGCCCGCGAAAATCACGCTGGGGCTGTAGCTGACATAGCTGGGTTCAGGCACCAGCACCTCGTCGCCGGGGGCAAGCATGGCCCGCAGGGCTACGTCAATGGATTCGCTGGCGCCCACGGTGACGATCATCTCCGTGTCCGGGTCGTAAGGCGTGTGATAGCGCCCCTCCAAATAACGGCTGATCTCCTGACGCAGCGTCAGCAGACCGCGATTGGGCGTGTACTGCGTCTCGCCGTCCACAATGCTGTTGATGGCGGCATTGCGGATGTGATAAGGCGTGATGAAGTCCGGCTCGCCCACGCCGAGGGAAATCGCGTCCTTCATGGTGGCGGCCAGATCGAAGAAACGGCGAATGCCGCTGGGGGGTACGGCGACCACCCTCGGGTTCAAAAAGCGATCATAATTCATGGCGTGACCACCAGCCGCTGATCGGATTTTTCACCCTCGAAGATCACGCCTTCTTCCTTGTAGCGCTTGAGGACAAAGCTGGTAGCGGTGCCCGTCACCATTTCCAGCGGAGAAAGCTTCTCGGAAACAAACAGCGCCAGCTCCTTCAGCGTGCGGGCCTCGACCAGCACCAGCAGGTCATAGCCGCCGCTCATCAGATAAACGCTCTTGACCTCCTCAAAGCGATAAATGCGCTTGGCCACCGCGTCGAATCCCATGTCCCGCTGCGGGGTCACGCGCACCTCGATCATGGCCTCCACGCGTTCCCGGTCGGTCTTGTCCCAGTTGATGACCGGGGCATAGCGCAGGATAACGCGGTTCTTTTCAAGGTTGTCGATGGTCTCCGCCACCTCCGTCGTGGTCGCGCCGGTCATTACGGCCAGCTTTTCCAACGACAGACGGCAGTCCTCCTTTAAGATTTCCAACAGATCCATTTCCAGCTTTGTCAAGGTGGGAACGCTCCTCTCAAATATTCAAATCGTCAGCCCACAACGCCGGAAACCGCTACGACGGTTTCGGCTTTGCTTGTCTCCTCTTCCGGGTTCTTCTGCTTTGCCATCAGCTCCCGCAGCTCGCGCAGACGGTCAATGCGCCCCTGCACCCGATGATTGGTCAGCGCCTTGGAGCGATAGCGGTCGAACATGGCTCGCACGCCCATGGTCACAGGCAGCGCCGCCCAGAAGCCCGCCGCCGCCGTGACTGCGCCGCCGATGCTCATGGCAGCGCCGGTCTTCGCCATGCGGAACGCGCCGTCCTTCATGCCGCTCTTGCCGGTCTTTTTGCCCAGCACCACCTTGGTGCCCTCGGTGGCAGCGATCATCACGAAGGGCAGCGCCCCGCACGCAGCCTCCGTCAGCTCGGTAAGCAGCCCTGTCTCTTCCAGAACGCCCGTTTCTACGGCGATTTCATCCATATAGGTCAGCCCGGTAGCGATGGTGTCCACCACCGTATCGCGCTGACGCTTCTGGTATTCCCGCACCATTTCCTGATACGTCTTCATAAGCGCCTCCGATAGCTCACTTGAACAGGTTCAGCACCGTGACGATAATCCACGCGCCGGCCACGATACCGGCCAACACCGTCAGCTGGCTGATAATGCCCATGTCCTTCTTTCGCGGTTCTTCCTTGTCTCTGCGGGTGATTTTTACCTCCAATGCGGCGATACGGTGCGTCAGCTCGTCCAATCGGCGGTCAATGTCCTTCTGGTTTTCCCGCAGGGTGGTGTCCAGCACCTCCTGCTCGTTGTCGGCGCGCTGCTCCAGCTTCTCCGCCATTTCCCGCACCTGCGCAAGCTCCTTGCGCAGATTGTTCTGATCCTCGCACAGCCCCTCGGCCACCAGCGTCATTTCCGAGGTGAAGGTCTCCACCAGCTGCTCGGTGCTCCCGCCCTTGACGGCCTTGACCGCGCTGTCCCACAGCTGCCGGGGCTTGCTGACGTTCTTGTCTTCCGACATGGTGTCGCCTCCTTGGTGAGTAGGATAGGGGTATTATACCACAGTGGACGGGAATACACAAATTCCCACCCACGGCGCAATGTAACAATTCCGGGAACACGCCCGGCGAATGGATGAAAAAGGGTGCGTCGGGGCCATACTGCCAAGGGGGGAGGCGATGGCATGGAGGAAGGACGACGGGCGATCAAGCGCTGGAATCAGCGCTGGAAGGATACGCCGCGTAAGCTGCTGGCGGGGGCGCTAGTGCTGCTAAGCGTGGGACTGCTGGTAGGGCTTCTGCCTTATATTGGCCCCTTTGTGCTGGCCTTTTGCCTCGCATATCTTATGCGGCCGCTGGTGCGGGTACTGCGCCGAGCCTTCGCAAAGGTGCCCTTTGGACACGGGCTGGCAACCCTCGTAGCTATGGCGCTGGTTTTCGGATTCATTGGTGCGGCGGTTGGAGCGCTGGTATCACGGCTGGCGCAGGAGCTGCTTGCGCTGGCGCGAACGGCCCCGGAAACGGTGCGTTTAGTGACGGCACAGGCGGCTGCGTGGGTAGAGGCATGGGAAGCGCAGGGAGAGTTCGCGCTTTCCCCGGCGGTGGGCGAGCTGCTGACGACGCTTTTGGCAGAGTTGGGAAAGCTGCTGCTGAGCTTTGCCAGCACACTGTCAGCGACGCTGGCAACGGGTGCGGTGAGCACGGCAGCCTCTCTGCCGCGTGGGCTGCTGGCGTTGGTGCTGACGCTGATGTCCACGTACACCTTTTCCAGCGATGAGGAGCGGATACGCGCTTTTTTACGCGCTCATTTGCCGGAGGCTATCTGGGAAAGGGCGGGGCGGGTGCGCCGGGGAGCGCTGCACGCGCTGGGGCGGCAGATACGGGCACAGGCACTGGTCTCGCTGATCGTGACCGGCGTCGTGATGCTGGGCATGGTCATTCTGCGCCGCCCACATGTGCTGGTCATCGGTTTAGGTATCGGCCTGGCGGATGCGCTGCCGGTGATTGGGGCTGGACTGTTTCTGCTGCCGTGGAGCGTTTGGGGATTTCTGAGCGGTGACACGTTTCTCGGCTGGGGAATGCTGCTGCTCTACGGAGCCGTGGTGCTTGTGCGGCAGATCGTCGAGCCGCGCATTGTAGGCCGCAGTCTGGGGCTGCATCCGCTGGCGACAATGATGAGCATGTTTATCGGTCTACAGCTTACCGGTTTTGCCGGTCTTCTCCTAGGCCCCCTGCTCCTGACGCTCTGTCTCGCCGTCCAAAAGGAGCTGAACCAGTATATGTAGGGAGGTGGACGGGAGATTCTGGGGGAGAGGCCGCTTCTCTAAGAGAAGCGCCTCTCCCCCAGA
>USCW01000133.1 GCA_900553315.1 uncultured Eubacteriales bacterium | reverse complement strand
TGGTTACATGTCTCCTGGCGATTGCGCTGCTCTTTGTAGCAACCACGGCGATGGCCGGACATACCAAGGCGAACGGCGAGTATTGTTTAGGCGGTTCCTATGCTCTGCTAAAAGAGTACGAAAATCAGCATCTGCTGAGGTGCAATGACTGCCAGGAAGAGATCTTGGAGAATCACTGGATTGGACAGGAGGCCACGTGCATACGGAAAGCACAATGCGGCGGCTGTACTGCACGCTTCGGCGATTACGGGCCGCACGACTGGGGCGAGTGGAAGTCCAACGGCAACGGCGCCCACACCCGCGTCTGCAAGCATAATGCTTCACACACCGAAACGAAGGATTGTACCTTCAGCGCAGCGCCCTGCACCGTACCTGCCGCCTGCACTGAGTGCGGTGCGGTTTACAAGCTGGGTCATGACTGGGGCGCATGGACATCCAACGGAAATAAAACCCACACCCGTACCTGCAAGCGCGACGCCAGCCATACGGAGACGGAAAACTGCGACATTCGGGAGGCCACCTGCGCAGAACCCGCCTGGTGCCGGGAATGCTATGGCGAATATGGCAGCGCAGACCCGAGCAAGCACAAATGGAGGTTCTGTTACTCCAATGGCAACGGCACCCACACCCGTGTGTGTTCTTGGGATGTCACCCACACAGAAACGAGCGATTGCTCCGGCGTGAGCTGCGGGGAAACAGGCTGGTGCGACGAGTGCCACGAAAGATACACGGCAAGCCACAAGTTTAACGGCCCCTGGTCGAGCAATCCCGACAAGCACTGGCGCACCTGTATCTACTGTAATGAGGCGGGGAGCAAAACTTCCCATTCGTTTGTGGAACAGCCCGACGCCCGGTATCTGAAGTCCGAGGCCACCTGCGTATCTCCGGCCGTGTATTACAGGGTCTGTTCCGACTGCGGCTACCAGACGCCGAGCACTTTTGAAAGCGGCGATATTGATCCGAACAACCATGATCTGCAGCGCCATGAAGAGGTGAAAGCCCCCACCTGCACAGAAAAGGGCTGGAGCGCCTACTATACCTGCTCCCGCTGCGATTACACCGCCTATCAGGAAACGGACGCGCTGGATCACGACTGGAACAATTGGATATCCAATGGAGACAAAACCCACACCCGCACCTGCAAACGCGATCCCAGCCACACCGAAACGGAAGCCTGCTCCGGCGTGAGCTGCGGGGATACGGGCGCATGCTCCGTCTGCGGCGGAGAATATACGGTGGAGCACAAGTATGATGAAAGCTCATGGTCGTACGATGATGCTAGGCATTGGCGTAATTGTGTCTATTGCCATGAAAAAGGGGAAATAGCTTCCCATTCATTCGAAATGCATGAGCAGACTGCAGCCACCTGCGTATCTAAGGCTGTGTATGCCTGGGTCTGTTCCGATTGCGATTACCAGGGTGCCATCTTTACTTTCGGCAATATAAATCCGGACAACCACAACCTGATCCCCCATGCCGGCAAGGCCGCTACCTGCACCGAAAAGGGCTGGAAGGACTATGACACCTGCTCCCGCTGCGACTACAGCACCTATGTGGAGCTGGCGGCGCTGGGACATGACCCGATTCCCCATACCGGCAAGGCCGCTACCTGCACCGAGTCCGGCTGGGAGGCCTACGATACCTGCTCCCGCTGCGACTACAGTACCTATGTGGAACTGGCCATCGATCCGGACAATCACGATCTGGTGCATCACGAAGCGAAAGCTCCGACCTGTACGGAAATCGGCTGGGATGCCTACGATACCTGCAAGCGCTGCGACTACAGTACCTATGTGGAACTGGCCATTGATCCGGACAACCACGATCTGGTGCATCACGAAGCGCAAGCGCCGACCTGTACGGAAATCGGCTGGGACGCCTACGATACCTGCAAGCGCTGCGACTACAGTACCTATGTGGAACTGGCCATCGATCCGGATAACCACGATCTGGTGCATCACGAAGCGCAAGCGCCGACCTGCACGGAAATCGGCTGGGATGCCTACGACACCTGCTCCCGCTGCGACTACAGCACCTATGCGGAGCTGACCACAGGAGGACACGACCTGATCCGCCATGCCGGCAAGGCCGCCACCTGCACGGAAAAGGGCTGGAAGGAGTACGACACCTGCTCCCGCTGCGGCTACACCACCTATCAGGAGCTTGACGCACTGGGACATGCCTATGAAGCCCGCACAGTTCAGCCCACCTGCACGAAGGCGGGGTATACCCTGCATACCTGCGTCCGCTGCGAGGACAGCTATACCGACGCCGTCATTCCCAGCTGCGGTCATTGGTACGGCGAATGGTCGCCGAACGGCGATGCTGCCAGCAGCGCCGACTGCCGGCGAAACGGCTGTAGGCATACGGGGAAAGTTCTCTGTGAGCCGCTTGTCTGCCGCCTGCTGCTCAAGAACGCGGAGGCTTATGATTTCACGCTCTGTCCCGTCTGCGGCGAGGTCAGCGACGGTGCGCGATTGACCCTGATGGCGGAAGCGAAGGCGACGGCGCAGCGTCTTCCGCGCGGCGAGCTGGTGCTGCGCATCGGCGATTTGCAAAACGGCGAGCGCATGCTGAGCGTGGGCTTTGAGTACGGCGGAAGACTGACGCAGCCCACGGGACAGGTGGAAATCACGCTGCCTGCGGCAATGCTGGACGGCTATGCGCTGATGCTGCTGGATGCGGACGGCGTGGAAACAGCGCTTCCCCACACGCTGAACGGCGACGAAGCAACCTTTACGCTGGACTTCACGACAAACGGAGGCCCTGCCCTGGCGCTTCGCCTCATTTCGCTTTCCTGATTCTCCATCGTGCAACATACACGGGAGGGCGCGATTATGCTGACTCTCCGCATCCACTTGTCCCCTATCGAGAGGCATCGTCCGCTGTATCATCGTTCATAACCATCGTATGCCCCAGCTTTTGATACAAAAGCTGGGGCTTTTCTTTTTCCCTCATGGCGGCAATGAAACTCCCCCCTTTTCTTCTTCACAAAACAAAACGCCAGAGTATGCGCTGCTTGCAGCGCTTACTCTGGCGTTTTCCATTTTTCCCTTACATGTTCACAATAATCTTCACCGTTTCAAGTCCAGTCAATGCAGCGCTGCGCGGATCGGGCTGCTGTGTACCCACATAGAAGGTGTGGGGCCCCTTCGCACGCTCGCGGGTGCCGTCCTCGCGCACGACCGTCCATGCGGTCTCGGGAAGCGTCAGCTCGACCTCGATCTCCGCACCGGCGGGAACCAGCACGCGCTTGAACGCCGCCAAGTGCGCGTGGGGCGTTTCATCCGCGTCCTCCGCCGCGTGGGCATAGACCTGCACGACCTCCTCCACGTCACGGTCGCTTTCATTGCGCAGCTTCGCCTTGATACGGTCGCCATCCAGCTCCGCATCCTCGCAGACCACCTTGCCGTAGGTCAGACCGTAGCCAAAGGGATACAGCGCCTCGCCCTCGTAATAGCGATAGGTGCGGCCCTTCATGCTGTAATCCGTGAACGCGGGCAGATCGTCCAGACTGCGATAGAACGTGATCGGCAGCTTGCCCGAGGGCGACACCTTGCCAAACAGGATGTCCGCCAGCGCGTCGCCGCCCGCCTGACCCGGATACCCCGCCCACAGAATGGCGTTGCCGTCCTCCACGCGAAGCGCGCTGCCGCAAGCCAGCACCACAACCACCGGCTTGCCCGTGGCTGCCACCCGTGCCAGCAGCCTCTTCTGACCGTCCGGAAGCTCCAACGTCCGCTTGTCGCCGCTGGAATACTCATTGCTCGTGTCGCCCTGCTCTCCCTCCAGCGTGGAGTCCAAGCCCAGGCACATGATCGCCACGTCCGCTTCCTCCGCGGCCCATTGTGCCTCGGCCAGGCGATCGTCCGGCTCGCCCAAGCTCTGCACACGATCCTTATACAAATGACTTCCCTCAGCAAACACTACCCGCGCCTTACCCTCGCAGGCCTTGCGAATACCCTCCAAGAACGTCACATAACGGCTGGAAATGCCGTTGTAGTTGCCCTCCAGCACCATATGGCTGTCCGCGTTGGGGCCGATCACGGCAACCGTCTTGAGCTTGCTCATGTCAAGGGGCAGGATGCCATCGTTTTTCAGCAGTACCATACTGCGGCGGGCCGTTTCCAGCGCCAGTTGGGCGTGCGCGTCGCTATCCAGCTCCATGGGATCGATATTGTCATAGGGGCAATCCTTGGCAAACATGCCCAGCCGAATGCGCGTAGACATCACATGCACCGCGGCTTCACGAATCTCCGCTTCGGTCACGCGTCCCTCCTGCAGCGCCGCCAGCAGATGCAGATACGTCACGCCGCAGTTCATGTCACAGCCGGCCTTCAGAGCCATGGCGGCGCTCTCCGGCGCGGTGGACGTAACATGATGATACATATGGAAGTCCGCAATCGCCCAGCAGTCGCTGACCACATGCCCCTTGAAGTGCCACTTGCCCCGCAGAATCTCCCGCAGGAGCCGCTGATGGCCGCAGGCCGGGTCACCGTTCACGCGGTTATACGCACCCATAACGGCCTCCACATGGCTCTCCTTGACCAGCGTCTCGAAGGCAGGGAGGTACGTCTCCCACAGGTCTTTTTCGCTGACCTGCGCGTCAAACTCGTGGCGAATGTCCTCGGGGCCGGAATGCACGGCGAAATGCTTCGCGCAGGCCGCAGTCTTCAAATATTTCCCCTTGCCCTGCAAACCGCGGACGAAGCCGACGCCGATACGGGCGGTCAGCAGCGGATCCTCGCCATAGGTTTCATGACCGCGCCCCCAGCGGGGATCGCGGAAAATATTGATATTGGGCGACCAGCAGGTCAGACCCTTATAGATGCCCCGGTCGCCCCGGCGGGACAGGGCGTTATACTTCGCGCGGGCCTCGGTGGAGATCACGTCGCCGATCTCCTCCATTCTGTCCTCGTCGAACATAGCAGCCATGGAAATGGCCTGCGGAAACACGGTCGCGGTGCCCGCCCGGGCCACGCCGTGCAGCGCTTCGTTCCACCAGTTATAGGCCGGGATACCCAGCCGCTCGATCGCGGGTGCGTTATACTTGAGCTGTGCCGCCGCCTCGTCCAGCGTCATTTGTGCGACCAGCTCCTCCGCCTGTTTCCTCACCTGTGCTTCATCCATCGTCAGTTGCCTCGCTTTCCTTCGCGTTACCTATCCTTTTCGGGACACCTCCAAGAATCTCCTGCTAAAGAGTGTAGAAATGCGAGGGAGGCGGCCTTTCTGAGAAAGGCCCCTCCCTCGCGCTCCCTCCCGGA
>USCW01000132.1 GCA_900553315.1 uncultured Eubacteriales bacterium | reverse complement strand
CTCCGCACCAACTCATTTGTGCGGTATTGCCCAAAGCCTCCAATGTTGCTGCGTTGGAGGCTTGCTTTATTTCTATCCCGCATGTTTTCGAGCGTTTGGGATAGCCTATTCGCGTCGGAGGTGAATGCCATGACGCGCCATGCGAGCGTTTGGGGACTGCTGCTGGCTGTTTTGCTGCTGAGCGCTATGCTGTATGCGGCGCCGCTGAATTTCGCGGAAGCTTATCTCTGGACTGCCCAAACGCTGATGGGGGAGACGGGGCAAACCGCCGTATGGATGCTGGCTACTGCGGCGTTATTGCCCGTCGGCGCATTGCTGGGGGCTCTCCCGGAGCGTATCCGCCGCAGGAAAAGCGGAGCAAAAACTACGCGCAGTTCATGGCGTGCCTATGCGCTGGCCTTCGCTGGCGGCTTTGTCGCTGTTATGGGAGCCATCATGGCGGGGGGCGGCGTGACCTTTCATTTGTTCGGCGGCATCGCCGCAGGAGCGTTGAGCAGCTGGGCGGTTGTCGTCATCCTGCTGATCGGGGGCTGTCTAACGGCTCGCACGGGCCGAAAGGAGGCGTCATCGTGAAGGACTGGCTGTTTGGCGGTATATTGGGGCTGTTGCTGGGCTGGACGCTTCAGCGCTGTGGGTTGCCCCGTCCGTGCGATGTGCAGAGGCTTCTTTCCTTACGTCAGCCGCGGCAGACGCGAACGCTTATCACCGCGCTGGGCTTCACCATTGTGTTGGCGGCGGGATTGGGCTGGCTGGCGGTGCTGGATGTGGATCATTTTCGCGTTCTGCCGCTGCATGGCGGAACCATCCTCGGGGCGCTGCTGATGGCGTTGGCAGCAGGCACGACTGGCTACACGCCCGGGATCATCCTGACCTCTCTCGGCGGCGGAAAACCGGGCGAGGCACTTTGTGCTCTGCTGGGCGGACTTGCGGCGGCGTTATGCGGAGCGTGGCTGGCTGAGCCCCTGCAAGCGCTCCAGCGCCTGTTCCCGCCCTTGGAGGGAACCTTTTTCCGCACGACGCTGACCGAACCTTTTCTTTTGGCGGGCGGTTTCTGGTTCCATGGTGCGGCAGGGTTGATCGTGCTGCTGGTGGGATTCTGTGCTGGCCGCGGGAAGCAGCCGGAACTTTCGAAAGCACCTTCCGAGCCCGTGCCGGAAGCCACGCCGACCGCTTTAGACGCGCCGCCCACCCCGGAAGCAGCCGCCGCAGAGACGGTGGTCGCTTCCTTGCCACAGGAAGAGCCCTTGGCGGTAGACATCGCGGAAACGACCTTGCCCAAGGAGGTAACGGACGCATTGGAAAACAAAGGAAAGGAAACGCACGACAAGGAGTTCGACGAGGATAAGCAAGCGGCTATGGATCCCGCAGAGCGTCTGCTTGCCGGAAAAACGCCCATGGCCTCCGAGGCTATGTCTGCGGCGGAGCCTGTGCCGCTTGTCCGTGCAGCGGAGGATGAGGAGAAAAAAGAAACGGATGATTGACGGCTCTCCCGGAACGTGGTATGCTTTCAGCTAATGAATCATACTGCGAAAGAGGGAAGACCCATGCCGATGCCGGGCGAGCAGAAGACGCGAAGGATCATGGCGGCGCTTTTGACGGTGGCTGCTGTGGCGGCGCTGGCGGTCTTTCCGCTGTTTACGGATTTTACCTATACCCATATCACGCGAACAAAATGGTATGCCGCCCTTGGCTTAGGGGCGCTTTCGTTGCTCTGTGCGCTCGGCGCGATGACGGTTTGTCTTTGCCGGGGACACAGGCAGCTTTTGCACGGTAGCTGGGTAGCCCTGCTGGCTGTTGGCTATGTGACCATGGTGGGCGTTTCGGCATGGCTGGGGCCGATCGGGCATCAGCTGAACGATCGCGGCGAATGGGTCTGGTGGATGGGCGCTGTTCGTTACGAGGGCCTTGCCGCTAAGCTGGTGTATCTGCTGATCTTCCTGTGCATGAGCGTCTATCGTCCCCGCCGCAGGGTGACGCTGGCGGCGATTGCCGTGGCGCTGGTGCTGTTCAGCGGAGTTGTGGCGCTGCAATATGCGGGCTATAACCCGCTGGGGCTGTATCCCGCAGGGCGCAGCGTCCGCACGAATTACGAGTTCCAGGGGACGCTGGGCAATATTGACATGGTCAGCGGCTATCTGAGCTTGGTCATGCCCATGATGGTGGCGGGTTTCTTGATGCTGTGGAGCCGCGTGCGGTATTTGCTGCTGGCGGCAGGAACGTTGGGGATGCTCTTGGAGCTGTGCATGGAGGTACAGAGCGGTCTGCTGGTGCTTGCGGCGATGCTTGCGTGGGTGGTCGGCTACGGTTTGTGCCACCCGAGCCGGCGGCGGGACTGTCTGTGGGTGCTGGCGCTCTTTGCGTTGTGTGCCGCGCTGCGAAAGGCAATCCAACTTCCGTGGCTGGATAACGTGGAAGACGTCACCTTCACCCTTGGACGAACCTCGCTGGTGTTGCTGGCGCTGGCGGTACTGCTGATGATTTCCGCAGAGACTTGGGGTCGCACACGCCGCTTTGCCTTGAAGCCGCGCACGGTGCTGGCGCTGGGGGCGGCGGTGGTCGTATGCGCCTGTATTTTTCTGGCAATCGTGGAATTGCCTGAGAGCCGCGGCGGCTTGTATGAGCTCAGCGAAATTCTCCATGGTCGTGCGCGGGACAGCTTCGGCTCCTATCGCTTGGGCGCGTGGCGCATGGCATTGCGTACCTGCGCTCAATATCCTTGGACGGGTGCGGGGCCCAATACCTTTATTTTTACGATTCAGGAGGAGCTGTACAAGGCGGGGCTTTCCTTCCCGGAGACCTTTGACAGCGCACACAACGGCTACCTGACGATTCTGTCCGAGAACGGCATCCCGGCCTTTGTGCTGTATGTAGGCTTTCTGGGGTGCCTGCTGTGGCAGGGCGTGCGCGGCGCAAAAAAAAAGCCGTGGCTGTGGGTCACGACGCTGGGAATCGCCTGTTATGCTTTTCAGGATTTCTTCAGCTTCAGCATCTGCTTGGTAGCGCCTATGTTCTGGGCGCTGCTGGGCATTCATCTGGCGGAGCTTTGTCACGCCGGAGAAATAGAATGGTCTGAGGAAGCATCAGAATTACAAAGGAGGAACATGTGATGCTGATTATTCATGCCAATGCATATTGTGAGGGCGTTTTCTGCCCGGATACGGATGTTCGCGTGGAGCAGAGCGAGGTGGTTGAGGTAGGCCGCCTTACCGCCCGTGCGGGGGAAGAGGTTGTGGACGCGGCGGGACAGTATCTGCTGCCTGGCTTTGTGGATGTGCATATTCATGCGTTCCGCGGTCATGACACCATGGAGGGCGAAGCTGCGGTGCGCCATATGAGCCGCGAGCTGGCGCAGATCGGCGTGGCGGCGTTTATGCCCACGACCATGAGCGCCTCAGTGGAGGATACGCGTCTGGCCGTCGCGGGTGTGCGGGCGGTGATGGAAAACCCGGAGCCAAACGGCAGCCGCGTCTTGGGCGCGCATATGGAAGCCCCCTTCCTTGCGGAGAGCAAGTGCGGGGCGCAGCTTAAGGAATATTTCACCGATCCCAGTATGGACAAGCTGGAAACCATGGCGGACGGCCATGTGGAGGCGGTGCGCATGATTACCATGGCCCCGGAGCGTGCGGGTGCCGAGGCGTTCATTCGTCAGGCGACCGCGAAGGGCGTGACGGTGTCCATCGGTCATACTGCCGCTACCTGTGAGCAGACCCATCAGGCGGCAGAATGGGGTGCGACCCATGTTACGCATACCTTCAATGCTCAGCCGCCGCTGCATCATCGGGAACCCGGTGTGCCCGGTGCGGCGCTGACGGATGAGCGCCTGTATACGGAGATGATCTGCGATGGTATTCATCTCCATCCTGATATTATTCGCTTAATCGTCCGTGCGAAGGGGGCGGACAAGGCCGTCATGATTACCGACGCGATGGAGGCGGCGGGAATGCCCGAGGGCAAGTACGCGCTGGGTGGACAGGACGTATATGTGAAGGACGGTGCCGCACGGCTGGCCTCCGGCGTGCTGGCGGGCTCCATCCTGACCATGCCCGTGGCGCTGCATAATATGATCCATCGCTTCGGCATTGCCCCGGAACAGGCGGTGCGCATGTGTACGCTGACGCCTGCGGAGTCCGTGGGTGAGCAGTTGGCGGGCCGCATCATCCCCGGCAGTCCTGTGCCGCTGACCCTGTGGGATGCGGATTGGGAACTGAAGCAGGTGCTGGCTTAAGGCACTACCGCACAATTCGTCGGCAGCGCTGGCGATGCCTTTTCTGCCATCTGCTTCTTGCAGAAATCTCGATTTACCTCCAGTAAACCTTCGATTTCTGCAATCGCATCTGACAAAAAATGCATTCGCCATCGCACCAACTCATTTGTGCGGTATTGCCTTAAAATTTTTCCGTTATTGCTGCCGATATTGATTCTTATCGTACACATACAGATCCGTGGAGGTCGCCAGCGGCTCAAACCCCAAAAGTTCGCTGACGGTGACGAAGGTGAAGCCCTTCTCCTGCAAGGCGGGGATCAACTGTGCAAGGCACCGCACGTCCTTGGGGCGGGCATGGAACAGGAGGATACTGCCGTTCTGCACCTTCCGAACGGCCTTATCGGGGTCGGTCTGGCTCACGTCCCAGAGCACAAGATGCTCCACGCCCACGGCTCGGCAGACGGAGACCACCTGACGGGCGGAGTCCTGATCGTCCGTATAATTGCCGAAGGGGGGACGCACGGAACGGATGGGGTAATGGTAGCCCAGCACCGCGTCCAGCTGCTCCTGCACCTTCATGAGGCTGAACATGAGGTTATATTTATCCTGTCTGCCGATCTTGGTATGGCGGTAGGTATGGCTGCCGATCTCCCAATCGGAGGCGGCAATGGTCTGCCAGAGCTCCGCGTCCTCCGGCTGGATACGTTCGCCCAACGGGAACACAGTCACAGGCACCTCATACTGCTGCGCAAGCGCAAAGGCGTCGCGGAGGGAATCCATATCATAGCAATCGTCGATGGTAACAGCGATTTTCGCTTCCTCCCGGCTGCCATGGCGCACGGCAAAGGGCAATTCCTCGGCGCAGGCAGCGCCGCACAAGCAAAGCGCCGCCAGCAGCGCCGCAATCTTCTTCAACAAAGCAAAAACTCCTTAAAAAAGTGATGGTGATTGCGAGGGAGGAGGCTTCTTTGCAAGAAGCCCCCTCCCTCGCGCTCCCTCTCGAAGAGGGGACGTGTGGGGGAGATTCTGGGGGAGAGGCCGCTTCTCTGAGAGAAGCGCCTCTCCCCCAGA
>USCW01000131.1 GCA_900553315.1 uncultured Eubacteriales bacterium | reverse complement strand
CAGAGCACTCGGCTGTTAACCGAGTTGTTGTAGGTTCGAGCCCTACCTGGGGAGCATGTACCGAACTCATTTTGAGTTCGGTTTTTTATTATAATATAGGCATATAGGCGATCTTGATAGATACGCAGGAGAAAAAAGAACAGGAGAACCGCTGCACATCAAATATTGTTGTTTATTTCACAAATACGTATGTTGCAGCAGGAAATATGAGGAAGAATAGCATATCTTAGTCGTTCGATAACTTTAACTAACGTGCAGAATATATCCGATAGACACAGTTTTCTGCTTCTTCCTTCAAAAGAATTCGAATTTCTTGCGTTCGCCCTCTTCACAACGGGCGGAAATATGTTATAATGAAAGCTGTGCTATCACCATTTTCCATATTGAAGATGTTCTCTACCCCTGTCAGGGAGAGCATTGGGAAGGGGGACCTTTTTTCGTGTTTGGTTCACGTTTGTTTCCCGGGGGAATCCATCCCCACGAGGGCAAGAACGGCAAGGCAGTGAATGGCCTGAACGCCATTGAAGTGCTGGCCGCGCCGCCACGGGTCATCATTCCGCTGTCGCAGCATATTGGCGCTCCCGCTAAGGCGCTGGTGCAGAAGGGCGACCACGTTCGTGTGGGTCAGCTCATCGGTGAAGCGGGCGGTTTCATGTCCGCGCCTGTCCACGCGTCCGTGTCCGGTACGGTGGTGGATATTCAGCCCTGCATTCTGGCCAATGGCGGTCAGTCCATGGCTATCATCATTGATAACGACTACAAGGACGAATGGGTGGAGCTGACCCCCAACGATCATCCCGAAAGCCTGTCTGCGGCGGAATTGCAGCAGATTGTGCGCGATGCAGGCATCGTGGGTCTGGGCGGCGCGACCTTCCCCACCTCGGTGAAGCTGAGCCCACCCAAGGGCAAGACCATCGAGATGTTCGTCATTAACGGCGCGGAGTGCGAGCCTTACTTGACAGCCGATCATCGGCTGATGGTGGAGCACGCCGATCGCATCATTGACGGCATTCGTCTGATGATGAAGGCCCTCGACGTGAAGAAGACCATCATCGGCATTGAGAATAATAAGCCCGACGCCGTATCCGCCATGACGGCTGCCGCCGCCAGCGCGGAGGGCATTGAAGTGCGTGCGCTGCCCGTGCGTTACCCGCAGGGCGGTGAAAAGCAGCTGATCTATGCCACCACGAAGCGCAAGGTGCCCTGCGGCGGTCTGCCGCTGGACGTGGGCGTGGTCGTTGCGAACGTCGGCACCTGCTATGCCATTGACCGGGCGATCCGCGAGGGCCGTCCGCTGGTGGAGCGCGTGACCACCGTGGGCGGTCTGGTGAACAAGCCCAGCAACTTCCTTGTGCGCATCGGTACGCCCATCAGCCATCTGATCGAGGCGGCGGGCGGCATGGAGGACGGCGTGAAGCAGCTGCTGAGCGGCGGCCCCATGATGGGCATGGCGATCTCCCGCACCGATATTCCCGTGACCAAGGGCTGCTCCGGCGTGCTGTGCTTGGGCCGCGAGGCCGTGGAACCCGAGGAGAGCGCCTGCATCCGCTGCGGCCGCTGCATGAGGGCTTGCCCCATGAATTTGGCTCCCGCCAAGCTGGATTCCCTGATGCGTGCCGAGCGCTATACTGACGCGGCCAACGCGGGCGCGATGAACTGCATTGAGTGCGGCTGCTGCACCTTTGTGTGCCCCGCCAAGCGTCAGCTCACCCAGAGCATTCGCGTAGTCAAGCGCATTGAGGGTGACCGCCGCCGCAAGGCTGCCGCCGCCGCAAAGGCCGCTGAGGCTGCGAAGGCTGCCGAAGCCAAGAAGGAGGGTTAACATGCAGAAGAATCTTGCGGTTTCTTCTTCGCCGCATTTGAGAGACAACGTGACCACCCGCCGCATTATGCAGGAGGTGTGTCTGGCGCTGGCCCCTGCGGGCATTGCCGCTATCGTTCTGTTCGGCGCGAGCGCCGCGACGCTGATTGCGGTCAGCGTGATCACCGCCGTGCTGGCGGAGTTCTGCTGGAACAAGCTGAACAAGCAGAAGACCACCGTGGGCGACTGGAGCGCCGTGGTGACGGGTCTTTTGCTGGCGTATAACCTGCCGGCCAACGCGCCCGTGTGGATCGCTGTTGTGGGCGCGATCATCGCCATCATTCTGGTCAAGCAGATGTTCGGCGGCATTGGCAGCAACTTCATGAACCCCGCGCTGGCGGCTCGTGCGATCCTGTTCGTGAGCTGGTCCAGCCTGATGACCAGCTATCCCGCGACGCAGTTCATGACCGACGTGACCTCTTCCGCTACGCCTTTGAACCTGCTGGGCAAGGGCACGGTCGAGGGCGTGAACCTGATGGATCTGTTCCTCGGCAATGTTCCCGGCGTGCTGGGTGAGACCTGCAAGCTGGCGCTGCTGCTGGGCGGCGTGTATCTGATTCTGCGCGGCATTGTGGATTGGAAAATCCCTGTCACCTTCATTGCCACGGTATTTGTGTGCTATCTGGTGAAGGACGGCGCGGAAATGGCTCTGTACCAGATTTTGTCCGGCGGTCTGTTCCTCGGCGCGTTCTTCATGGCGACGGACTACGCCACCAGCCCCGTGACCAATGTGGGTCGAGTCATCATGGGCGTGGGCTGCGGTCTGTTCCTGTTCGTGATTCGCGCTTACGCCTCCTATCCCGAGGGATGCTCCTTCGCCATCCTGCTGATGAACGTTGCGACGCCTTTGATCGACAAGTACACCATGCCCAAGGCCTTTGGGGAGGTGAAGAAGCATGGCTGATAAGCAGAGCAAGAGTTTCTGGAAGGTTTTCCTGAACGGTCTGATCGTTGAGAACCCCACCTTTGTGCTGATGCTGGGTATGTGCCCCACGCTGGGCGTTACCACTGCGGCTATCAACGGCATTGGCATGGGTCTGGCCACCACGGTGGTGCTGATGTGCTCTAACCTGCTGATTTCCCTTTTGCGGAACGTCATCTCCGAGCGCATTCGTATTCCCGCCTTCATCGTGGTCATCGCTTCCTTCGTGTCCATTATCGAGATGCTGCTGAAGGCGTATCTGCCTTCCCTGAGCGACGCGCTGGGCGTGTATATCCCCCTGATCGTCGTGAACTGCATCATTTTCGCTCGTGCGGAGGCCTTTGCCTTCAAGAATCCGCCCATCCCTTCCATTGCGGACGGTCTGGGTATGGGTCTGGGCTTTACCTGCGCCATCACCATCCTGTCCATGATCCGTGAGGTGCTGGGCAGCGGCACGATTTTCGGCGCTCAGGTGATGCCCGCGTCCTACGAGCCCATGGCGATCATGCTGAAGGTGCCCGGCGGCTTCATTACGCTGGGTATCCTGCTGATTCTGGTGAATACGTTGCGCAAGGCCATTGCCAAGCGTCAGGAAATGAAGAAGGAGGAGCTGGCCTGATGAACAGCTATTTGACGATTCTGATCGGCTCCATTCTGGTAAACAACTACGTCATGAATAAGTTCATGGGCATCTGCCCCTTCCTGGGCGTTTCCAAGAAGGTGGACACCGCTCTGGGCATGGGCATGGCCGTGACCTTCGTCATGACGCTGGCCTCCTTCATGACTTGGCTGGTGGAGCATTATCTGCTGGTGCCGCTGGATCTGATGTACATGCGCACCATTGCGTTCATTCTGGTGATTGCCGTGCTGGTGCAGGTGGTGGAGATGGCGCTGAAGAAGCTGAGCTTCTCGCTGTATCAGGCGCTGGGTGTGTATCTGCCGCTGATCACCACCAACTGTGCGGTGCTGGGCGCGGCTATTCTGAACTCCGACAGTGGCTACAACCTGCTGGAGAGCACCCTGAGCGGCTGCAGCGCGGCGCTGGGCTTCACCTTGGCCCTGCTGCTGATGGCCGGCATCCGTGAGCGTCTGGCCCTGAGCCGGATGCCCAAGTGGATGGACGGCTTCCCCGGCGCGCTGATCACCGCCGGCCTGATGGCCGTATCCTTCATGGGCTTCGGCGGCCTCATCAAATAAGGGGGAGAACAACATGGAAATTTTCTGGGCTGCCCTTGTCCTGGGCGCCATGGGACTGCTCTTCGGCCTGCTGCTGACCGGCGCGTCGAAGCTGTTCGCGGTTCCTTCCAATCCTAAGCGTGACGCGGTGCGTGAGGTGCTGCCCGGCGCGAACTGCGGCGGCTGCGGCTTCCCAGGCTGCGACGGCTGCGCGGACGCGATCGCTTCTGGCAAAGCTCCCGTGAACGCTTGCCCCGTTGGCGGTGCGGAGGTCGCCGCCAAGGTGGCTTCCATCATGGGTGTGGAGGCTGATACGTCCAGCGTGAAGAAGGTTGCGACTGTGATCTGCCAGGGCGATGCGCAGCATTGCAGAAGCAAGTTTGATTACACTGGCATTCAGGATTGCGTGGCCGCCAGCCTTGTTAACGACGGCTATAAGTCCTGCAAGTACGCCTGCCTGGGTCTGGGCACCTGCGTGAAGGCATGTCCCTTCGACGCGATCCACATTGACGAGCACCGCCATATTGCCGTCGTGGATCCCGACAAGTGCCAGAGCTGCGGCAAGTGCGTAGAGGCCTGCCCGAAGCATGTATTGGAGCTTCAGCCGGAGACCCGGCCCGTGCGGCTGCTGTGCCGTGCGGCGGATGAGGGTCACGTGGTCAGCGACAACTGCCGCATTGGCTGCATTGGGTGCGAGCGCTGTGCCGTGGCCTGCAAGTTTGACGCGATTACGATGGTGAACCATCTGCCGAAGATTGACATGGACAAGTGCCGCGGCTGCATGATGTGCGCCGAGGTGTGCCCGACCGACGCCATGTGGGCCGATTGGGAAGAGCGGAAGATTGCCGAGATCGACCAGGATGCGTGCATTGGCTGCGGCATGTGCAAGCGTCAATGCCAGTTTGAGGCGGTTGTGGGCAATGTGAAGCAGCCCCACGTGATTACGAACGCGTGCACCGGCTGCGGCAAGTGTGCTGAGAAGTGCCCGAAGAAGTGCATCACGATGAAGGTACGCGAGCACACCCGCGACAACTTTGCCAAGATCGGCACGACTCCCGCACAGGTGATGGCGGTGAAGCCGGATGCGCCCGCCGCTCCTGCGGAGAAGAAGTATTCTCCCGAGGTGGAAGCGAAGATCAAGGCCGCGATGGCTGCTAAGGCCGCTAAGGAAGCTGCGGCAAAGACTGAGGAAAACAAGTAAAAAGGGGTTTATGCGAGGGAGGGGACTTTTCTGAAGAAAAGTCCCCTCCCTCGCGCTCCTTCCCGAAAAGATTGCGGTGAGGAGATTCTGGGGGGAGAGGCGGCTTCTCTGAGAGAAGCCCCTCTCCCCCCAGACC
>USCW01000130.1 GCA_900553315.1 uncultured Eubacteriales bacterium | reverse complement strand
GGTCTGGGGGAGAGGCGCTTCTCTTAGAGAAGCGGCCTCTCCCCCAGCATCTCCCTCACCCCACGCCGTCTTTTCGGGAGGGAGCGCGAGGGAGGGGTCTTTTCTTCAGAAAAGACCCCTCCCTCGCAAAACTCAACATGTTATTTTTATTTCTCCGCCATCCATGCGATAGCGCGTTCGATCTCGCGGTTCCAGAAGTCCCATGTGTGTGCGCCGGGGGTCTGGTCGAAGTGTACGGGAATGCCCGATTGACGGAGGCCGTCTACAAAGCGAATGTTTTCGGAGAGAAGCCCGTCCTCCGTGCCGCAGGCCATCCAGAGCGCGGGACAGCGTGCGCCGCAGCGCTGGGCCAGCGTTAAGGTGTCAAAGGGCGTGGGATCGTCCCCGAAAAGACTGCGCTTGAAGGGCTCGTGGTGCAGCGCGTCCCCTGCGGGATTCTCCATGAACGTCCACGGACGCAGCGCGGCGGAAAGGGCCGCCGTCTTGCCGAAAATATCGGGATAGGTGAAGGCAGCGTTCAGCGCACCATAGCCGCCCATGGATAACCCGGCAATGAAGGTATCCTCTCGCCGATGCGAGAGCGGGAAAAGCTTGCGGGTGAAGTTGACGAGATCCTCTCCCAGAAAACGGAGAAAATCCTCGCTGCCGGAGGGCTTGTTGACATAGAAGCCATTCTCGCCTGCGGGACAGAATACGGCCATACCGTGCTGACGCGCCCAAAGGATGACCCGTGTGTAATTGAACCAGTCGTTTTCGCTGCCGTACAACCCGTGCAGCAGATAGAGCGCGGGCAGGGGCTCCTGCGGCGCGTCCAACGCCACGCCCATGCCGTCTACCGGCACCATTGCCCGGAGATTTACCGTGCGTCCCAAAGAAGGAGCATAGAAGCTGAGGTGCATTTCTGCCATACGATCACAACCTTTCATGAATGAGCAGGAGGGCAGGAAGCCGCTCCCGCAGTCTGCCGTCTGCGAGACTGCTTGCAGGATGTCCCTTCCAGTATAGCACGAATGGTCAAGAAAAACACAAATTTACACCTGTGACGCATCTCGAGACTGTACAAGCGGACGGTTTTAGCGTAAAATAATGCTGGCGGCGTTTCGCCTGCCAGCTTTTGTATAAAAGGAGAAACAAGCAGAATGATGAAAAAATGCGTCGCCCTTTTCCTTGCGCTGATGATGGTGCTGAGTTTGACCACCGCCGTGGCCGAGTCCGACGCGGACGCTTTGGATTATGACGAGCTGATGAATTGGGCTGAGGGCTTCAAAACGCGGGCGCTGGCTGCGGGGGCACCGCTGAACGACCCCACTGAGGAGGCCGCCTATACCGAGGACGGCTATGCCTTTGTCTATGACTTTGCGACGCTGTATATGGATCGTCCGGAAATGACGGCGGACAGCGTGCTGCAAGCGGTCGTGGTTTATTCGCCGGAGGAGCAGGGCCCGCGGGGCACCGGCGTGGATCAGCTTTCCTCCGAGGTGCTGAACGCATTTTATAATGAAAACGACGATTTGCAGGGCGACAGCAGCTTCGCGGCGCTGTACGTCAGCGATACCATGCCCGCAGGGGCGCTGTGGGGCTGGGTGCAGCGGGACGGGCAGCGGATCGAGACGATCCAGTATGCCGTGCATGAGCAGCTTTCCTCCGGCGGGGACGGCTATACGGACTGCGGACTGGTGTATACCCTGAGCGATAATCTGGTGGCCGCCATTCGCGCCTATGGGCTGAATGAAACCATCAGCGCCGACGAGGTGCGCAGCAATCTGGACGCGGTGCAGGAGGTCAGCGAAAAGACCGAATATGCGCAGGTGCCCACGAGCATCAACGGCTCGGAGCTGGAAATGTTCGACCGGGACGACTTGATCTTCTCCGGGCTGGATTTCCTGTCCCTCACGCCCGAGGAGGCGGAGGCGCGTCTGGGCGCTGCACAGGAGGACGACTGGATGGAGGACGAGGGCGCGTATCTGCGCAGCATGGAGTTTGCGTCCTGCACCATGACCTTTTCTTATGACGCGCAGAAGCAGAATCCCACGCTGGAAATGCTGAGCATCGACATGGACGGCTTGGAGGGCCCGCGCTGCGTGCGCATTGGGGATACGCTGTCCAGCGTTATCAGCCGCTTCCGCAACGGCGAGGGCGACTATGACGGCGTGAGCCGCGAGGTGTTGTACGGCGACGGCGAAAGCGCGCCCTACGGTTTGGCGGAGTACGGCGATGACGCTACGGCGGGGCTGTGGTATGCCGCGAAGCTGGAGGACGGCCGTACCGTGGTGCTGTCCATGAGCTTTGAGCAGATGTATTTGAGCGATATTACGCTGTACGTAGATAATTAAGGCAAAGAGCAGGGAAGCTCAGCCCGGTACGGAAGGCAACAGGCCGGACTGAACTTCTTCGGCAGGGCGCTCGGAAAGCCCTTGAGCCGCACCGAAAGGCGCGAAACCCGATTGTTACTGGGGGCGTTGAAGAATGAGAATGGATTTGACCTGTCCGGTGGAGCTGTGGCGCAGTAATCTTCCCAAGGAGGATTACCCCGCCTGTGAATTGATGCTGTTCAATCTGTCGGACAAGCTGGTGGTCTCCTGCGAGGTAACGCTGATTTTACAGGACGGCGAGGGCAAGGAAACGGATCGGCTGATCTATCGGGCCCACGACTTGGAGGGCCGTCCCCGCACGCCCTTTACCATGGCTGTGCCGTTGGAGGAGGGCGTGAAGCCAGCCGCCTATGAGGTCGTCATTGAAAAGGTCTGGTACGACGACAACGACGTGTGGCGGCGGGGCAAGATGCAACTGACGGAGTACACCTCCAACGCCCTGTCCAACGGGCGCAGCCTGGAAATGCTTCGCTTTGTGGCGGGCAGCAACGCCGTGGGCTACCCCGAGGAGCAGGAGGGCGTTTGGGTTTGCGTCTGCGGACGGCCGAACCCCCTTTATGCCCATACCTGCGTCCGCTGCCAGCGCAACCGGGAGCAGGTCTTCGCGCAGTTCAATAAGGAGGCCATTGAGAAGATCGCCTCTCAGCGGGATCAGCAGCTTTCATTGAAGGCCAAGGCGGCTCGGGAGGACGCTTCCCGGCTGCAGCTGGAACGGGAGCAGCAGCACGATTTGCAGCAGAAGAAGCGCCGTAAGACGGTGAAGATCGTGGTGATTTGCGTTGTGGCGGCGGGCGCGGCTTACGGCGTGATCTTCCATGGCGTGCCGTATCTGCGGTATCGCAGCGCGGTGTCCGCGTTCCAGCAGGGGCAGTATGCCGAAGCGCAGACGGCCTTTGCGGACATGGGCGCCTATGCGGATGCGGAGGATTATGTGCTTCGCTGCCGCTATGAGGGGGCGAAGCAGCAGCTGGTGGAGGGCACGCAGGAGAGCCTGACCCAAGCGGCGGAGACCTTCCGGGCACTGGGTGATTATGAAGATAGCACCGCACAGGCGCAGGAGGCCGATTATCAGCGGGGTAAGCTGCTGCTGACCGGCGGCGACAGCGAGGGCGCGTCGGCGCTGTTCACGGCGTTGAACGGCTATCGGGACAGCGAAGAGCAGCTGAAGGCCTGTGCTTATTTGGACGCGTCCCGTCTGCTGGAGCAGGAGCGGTATGCCGAGGCGCAGACGGCCTTTGAGGCGCTGGGCGATTACAGCGACGCGGCGGACAAGGTGACGGAGGCCGTATATCAGCAGGGCCGTGCGGCGCTGGCGGAATCCGACTGGGATACGGCGCTGGACAAGCTGGGACAGACAGCGGGTTACGAGGATACGGATGCGCTCTTCGTAAAGGCGCACTACGGCAAGGGACAGGCCTTGGAGGCGGCGGGCAGCTACGCAGAGGCGGGCGAGCATTACCTGGCGGCGGGGGACTACGAGGACGCGGCGACCCGCGCCACCGCCTGTATTTACGCACCGGCCAAGGCAGCCATGGACGCGGGCAAGTATGCCGAGGCGGCGGAGCTGTTTGGCAAGATCCGTGATTACGAGGACAGCGACAGCCTGTATACCGCGTGCAATTATCAGCTGGCGAAAACCGCCATCAAGGATCAGGAATTTACCCGTGCATTGACGCTGCTCAACAGTCTGCCAGAGGATTATGAGGATGTATTCGACCTGAAGATGGAGTGCATCTATCAGCCGGCGGTACTGGCGCTGAACAAGGGCAACTATGCCGACGCAGCGCAGCTGTTCAGCCAGATCACTACCTATAAGGACAGCGCCGATCAGCTGAAGGACGCGCAGTACGGTCAGGCACAGGCGCTCAGCGCAGAGGGCAAATATGACGAGGCTATCACGCTGTTCACGGAGCTGGGAGACTATAAGAAGAGCAGTACGGAGCTGCAAAAGAATCAGTATTTGAAGGCGGGCGAGCTGCTGGCGGCGAAGAAGTGGGACGAGGCCGAGGTGTTATATGCGGCGCTGGGCAATTACTCCGACAGCGCCACTCGTTACAAGGCGGCGGTTTACGGTCAGGCGGAGGAGGCGCTGGCGGCGGGGAGCCGCGAACAGGCGCTGACGCTGTTTGACGGTCTGGGCGACTACAGCGACGCGGCGGATCGGGCGAAGGAGTGCCGCTATATGGAGGCCACAGAGTTGGCCGCGGCGGGCAAAGCGCAGGAGGCGGCGGAGCTGTTCGCCGCGCTGGGTGATTACAGCGACGCGGACGCGCAGATGAAGAGCCTGTATTATACCCTCGGCACGGAGGCGGCCAATAACCGCCAAATTCTGCTGGCGGCTCGGATGTACGACAAGGCCGGGGATTATGAGGACGCGGTGGAGAAGAGCAGCGCGAACTACGACGCATACTATCAGGAGCCGTGGATCGAGGCGCAGGACGCGATGTCCAACGGGGAGTATGCGCTGGTGGTGACGCTGCTGAACAACATGGACTTGACGCAGCTTCCGGAGCGGTACAGCGGCTTGGCGGATATGTACAAGGAAGCCAATTATCTGGAGGGCAGCCGGCTGTACAACGAGGGTCAGATTTATGCGGCGCTGCCGTATTACCGGGCGATTCCCGACTACAAGGATGTGAACAGCCGTCTGGAGCGCAACTGCTATCAGATTCTGGGCACCTGGCGCAATGATGCGGGTGTGACGTTCGTCTTTAACGAGGACGGCACCTGTGACCTGAACGGTGAGAAGCTCTATTTCACGGTGGACAACTACACGATGGAAACGGGCGCATCACCGGATGCGCTGACCTACACGCATAAGGTAAGCTCCCTCAAAGGGGACAGTCTTCTTCTGCGCGACGTGCGCGGCAGCGCCGTCATCAGCTACCGCATGACCCGCGTCACGGCCTCCGATGCAGCCCCCGCAGACGCCGGGGCAGAGGATTACACGGTTACGGGGGAGTGATGGCTTTGCGAGGGAGGGGACGGGGGATTCTGGGGGGAGAGGCGGCTTCTCTGAGAGAAGCCCCTCTCCCCCCA
>USCW01000129.1 GCA_900553315.1 uncultured Eubacteriales bacterium | reverse complement strand
TTCCAAAGGGCGATCGCAAAGCCGCCAGACGGGCTCCGTCCTTTGGTCGTGCCCGTAGGCACGAAATCCCGCCTCCGCAGACGCGGAGCCCCCAAGGCTCACTCCGCAGAGGGAGCTGTTAGCCGTAAGACTGACGGAGGATACGCTCTCTTTCCCCCATTTCCACAGTTTTTATGGAAAAACCCCCGCGTTTTTGCTATAATTTCTTTTATATGGTGAAGCTCCCTTCACTGCCGGAAAGAAAGGAAGCGATGAACGTGGGAAAGCATAAGCCCTTTTCAACCCTGCGCAGCCGCATCGCATGTTATTTTGTCATTGCTCTGCTCCCGCTGATCCTCCTGCTGGGCTATGCCTATGGCAAGTTCGTCCGCAGCGAAAGCCAGCAGACGCTGAACCGCATGGCTATGACCGTGCAGACGGGCGTGCAGTCCGTGGATACCTCCATCGAGGCGGCAAAAAAGGCCTGCTTGACGCTGTTTTACGATAACCGTGTCAAGCGTCACCTGAAGCCCATTTCCGAAAGCACCGCAGAGGATCGCGCCGCGCAGGTGGAGATTCACAGCACCATCAATTCGCTGGTGACGATCACCGATGCGGTGACGGAAACGATGCTGATGTATCTGGACGACGAATATGTTTTCTCCGACGGCTTGTATTCGTTCACGGATTATTTCAACACCTTTTACTGCTTTGAGGATTACGACGCGGATTACTGGCGGGGGCTGCTGGATCAGCGGATGTCCATGAAAATGCTCTCGGCGACCCAACTGGTGCAGAAGCGATTAGGGCTGACGAAGCGAGTCATTCCCATTGTGTACACCACCCGCGTGGCCGGTCGGTCGGTGGTAACGGTCATTACGATTTCTGTGGCGAACATGGTCTCCACGGTGAAGAGCAACCTGAGCGCCAGCGGTGTGCAGCTGGTGCTGCTGGATAAGGAAGGGAATCTGGTTTACAGCGACTTTGACCCGGCGCTCATTCAGTCGGACGATGCTGGCGGCTATGCGGCGGTAATGCTTGCGGGCGAGAAATATCATCTGATTGCTGATATTTCCGACCGGTCGGGGCTGCAATATTACGTGGCGGTGCCGGACAGCGTGATCTATGCCATGAGCGAGGACTACCTGTTCCTCATCATTGCGGCGCTTTTGATGAGCATTGTGGCGGGTACGTTGGCGATCTACTTTGCCCAGAAGATTTCCCGGCCCATTCAGCACATTTATTCCTCCATTGACGGCAAGGCGGAGGGCGAGCCCAAGTCCCTGCAGGAGGTGAGCCGCAAGTTCAGCTATTTCCTCAGCAACTATCAGGAGGCGCAGGAGGAGGAAAAGAGTCTGCGGGCCAACTTTGTGGAGGTGAGCGTGCTGCGTCTGCTCTCCGGGCACGATGGACACATTCAGGATTTGACCCGCCAGTTGGAACGGGAATGCGCCTTTACCGATCCGGTGTATCAGCTCTGTGTGATCGAGGTGGCGTTCAGTCAGCTTCGAAACGAGGTGCAGGATACGGAGCGTATCAACGTGCAGCTGAACTTCCACAACGACCTGAACACGTATCTAAATCGCAGTATGCCTTGCTTGGTCTTGGAGGATCGTCCGGATCAGTACATTTGTCTGGTAAATCGCAGCGTGGAGGACGACGCGCTGTACGAGGCCATGGAGCGCTTGCTCAAGCAGGTGGAGGACGGCGCGACGGTAGCGCGGATGCACATTTGCGTGGCGCAGGGCACGGAACTGAAGAAGCTGGGCGGCGCGTATGAAAAGGCCATGCGGACGCTGGCGGCCATGGGTGCGCAGGAGCCCTACTGTTTGTGCCGTGCGGGCGAGAATAGTCAGCAGGCGGCGGTAGCCTTCACGCTGAAGGACGAAATGAAGCTGCTCAGCGCCCTGCGGGGCAGCGACAAGGAGAAGGTTTACGCGCTGATGCGAGACGTGGTCTCCGCCAGCGCCCGGGTCAGTCCGGAGCAGGAGAAGCTGCGCATTCATGACTTGTATGTGACGGGAATGCGCTACTTAGCCGAGCGGGACGGTACGCTGCTGGATCAGAATCAGTATCAGGGCCTGCGGGCGGATGTGGACTTGCCCGGGGGTATGGAGGCCAAGCAGAAGCTGCTGAACCAGTTCTATCACGAGCTGACGGAGATTCAGAGCATCGGCGCGGAATCGAACCTGACGGCGAGCATTGTGGACTATGTGCAGCAGCACTACGCCAGCGACCTCTATTTGGAGCGCATTGCCGAGGGGCTGGGTCTGTCGGTGAAGTACATCTCGAAGGTGTTCAAGGACAAGACGGGCCGCAACCTGTCGGACTACATCAACGAGGTGCGCATTCAGCACGTGAAAGAAATGCTGGTGGAAACGGACATGAGTATTGCCAGCATCAGCGAGGCTGCGGGCATTTACTCCCGCTCCACGCTGATCCGTCTGTTCCGCAAGTATGAGGGCGTAACGCCCAGCGAGTACCGGGAACTAATGAAAAAAGAGTAAATATTCAGAAGGACGCATAAGACAAAAAATCAGGAGGAAGCACTTTATGAAGCGTGAAGACGGTTACATCCGTTACGCGGGCGGGGAATCGCCCAATCTGGTTTTTCATGACGGCGGCTTGCGTCCGGCGGTGGGGACGTGGAATGTGCAGGTGGTTCGCGCCAACCGTGCCCATCCCGAAATGGCGGACGGCGTAGGCAACACCTACAATCACGCGCCCAACATCACCTGGTGGCGCGGGCAGTTCTATCTGGCGTATCTGTCCAACCCGGTGCATGAGCATTTGGGGGCGGGACGTACCTTCCTCTGCACCTCCCCCGACGCGCTGCATTGGTCGAAGCCGCGGACGCTCTTTGAGCCCTATCCGCTGGATCTTTCGCTGGACAACGGCCCCCACAGCGATCTGTTTGAGGAGGGCAACGCCTATGCCTGTATGCACCAGCGCATGAATTTCTACATCGCGCCCGATGGGCGGCTGCTGGCGCTGGGCTTCTATGGCCTTGCGCCGGAGGTGTTCACCATGCCCTGCATGGGCAACGGCATTGGCCGCATGGTGCGGGAAATTTATCCCGACGGCACCTTCGGCCCGGTGTATGTGGCGCTGTACAGCACCCGCTGCGGCTACAACCGGGAGACCTGCCGTTTCCCCTACTACAAGGACAGCGAGGACGCGGGCTTTGTGGCGGCGGTGGACAGTCTGCTGGCGGATAAGCTGACCACGCTGCAATGGTGGGAGGAGAACCGCGACTGCCCCGACGAGGACTTTTTCGCTATCCGCGGTGCGGGCGAGGCCTTCAACTATTACGAGCTGCCGGATGGTCGTTTGGTGGGTCTGTGGAAGAAGTCCCGCGTGTCCATCAGCGAGGACGGCGGCAAGACGTGGGCGCCGGTGAAGGTGTCTCCTTCGCTGGTGATGAGCGGCGGCAAGATGTGGGGCGAGCGCACCTCCGACGGCCGCTATGCCCTGTGCTACAATCCCAACACGGATTCCTGTCACCGCTGGCCGCTGGCGGTCGTGACCAGCGACGACGGCATTGAATTCAAAAACATGCTCTGCGTCCACGGCGAGGTGCCGCAGCAGCGCTACTGGGGCTTCTGGCGGGACTGCGGCCCCAACTACATCCGCGGCTTGGAGGCAGGGGCGGTGTCCCACGACGAGGCAATGTACCTGACCTATTCCATGAACAAAGAGGACATCTGGGTGTCCCGCATCCCCGTGCCGATCACGGGACGGGTGGAGGCGCACACGAAGGACGACTTTGATGCGATGCAGCCCCGGACGTTCGTACCCGGCTGGAACGTATACAGCGGCGTATGGAGCCGCGTGTCGCTGGAGACGATTCATGAGCCCGGCCATCCCGACCACAACGCCCTGCGTCTGCGCAGCAAGGATCCCTATGATTATGCTTCCGCGACCCGCGTATTCCCCGAGAGCGACAAGGTGCGCATTCATGCCGCCGTGATGCCCCGGCAGAACTACTTCGGCCGCATGGAGATCGACCTGACCGATGGTCGGGGCGTGTGCGTGTACCGCGTGATTCTGGACAGCGACCGCACGGTGAAGCTCAAGCACGGCAACGGCTTTACGGTGGCGGGCGTGTACGGCGGCACGCTGGATATGCATTGGGAGGCAGACTGCGTGGAGCGCACGGTGACCTTCTGGTGCAACGGTGTGGACAAGCAGACGTGGAAGTTCTTCAACAGCGCCGAGACGGTGGAGCGGCTGGTGTTCCGCACGGGCAAGAAGCGTCTGCGCCCCTATCTGGATGAGGATCGGGAGTTCGAGCCTGCGGCAGATCTACCCGGCGCTGGGGAGCCCACCATTCAGGAAAGCATTTATTACATCACAGCCTTTGACACCGAGGCTATGCCGGAGGAATAACTCCGGCGGGCGGCAAAGCGCTTACGAGGCTTGATTGCGAGAAAAAAGGAGCGATTATCATGAGCACGAAAAAGGAAATGTGGCCGGTTATGCTGACCCCCTTTACCGAGCGGGGCGAGGTAGATTATGATGGTTTGGAAAAGCTGATCGAGTTCTACGAGGAGGGCGGCTCCGACGGCCTGTTCGCCACCTGCCAGTCCAGCGAAATCTTTTATCTGAGCTTGGAGGAGCGCATCAAGATCGCGTCCTTCGTGAAGAAGCACGCGCACATCCCGGTCATTGCCTCCGGTCATGTGTCCTATTCCCGGGAGGATCAGGCCGAGGAGCTGCGCCGCATGGCGGACACCGGCGTGGACGCGGTAATCCTGATTACCAACCGTCTGGCGGACGCGAAGGAAAGCGACGACGTTTGGATGGACAATCTGGACTACCTGCTGAACAAGCTTGACCCGGCGATGCCCTTGGGCTTTTATGAGTGCCCGATGCCCTACAAGCGTCTGATTACGCTGGATCAGCTGAAGGCGTGCGCGGCGACGGGGCGGTTCCGCTTCATGAAGGACACCTGCTGTGATCTGGCGACGATCAAGGATCGTCTGAAGGTGCTGGAGGGCACGGAGCTGAAGCTGTACAACGCGAATGTGTCCACGCTGCTGGATTCTGTGCGGGCAGGTGCGGCGGGCTTCTCCGGCGTGATGGCGAGCTTCCATCCGGAGCTGTATGCGTGGTTATTGGCGCATGTGGATGACAGCCGTGCGGAGGTATTGCAGGCGGCGCTGACGCAATGTTCGCTGATCGAGCGTCAGCTGTACCCGGTGAATGCGAAGTATCATTTGCAGCGGATGGGATTGCCGCTGACGACTCGCAGTCGGACGCAGGATTGCCATTTGCTGACGGAGACGTTCAAGGACGAGGTACGGCAGATGGAGCTGCTGGTGGCGTGGCTGAAGAAGACGCTGCTGGCGGGGGAAGAAGTGTAAGAGCTGGGAGTTTTGGGGGCTGGGATAGGCGGCACACGGACGGGGCTATTTTTGCGGCTTGAGGGAGTTTCGCACGTCTGCGGACGTGCGAGTTCCTTTCCCGCAGG
>USCW01000128.1 GCA_900553315.1 uncultured Eubacteriales bacterium | reverse complement strand
GGAGGGACTGGGTATCGTCGGCGAGGGGGGCGGGGGCGCTGAGGGCGGCGGGCTGGAAGGAGACCTTCAGCTTTACGTAGACGGCGGCGAGATTCGTGGAGCAGGGAATGAACTCGTCCAGATCGCCGGAGACGGCGGTGCAGCGCTTGCGGCCCAGCGTCTCGGCCTCAAGCGCGGTCGAGGCTACATAAACGGTGGCGCTGGTGATCTCGGCTTCCGCCTCGGGTAAAAGGTCTACGTGCGTGGAAATGGCATTGTTTGAAACCGTGAACGTGACCGTGCCCAGCAAATAACGGTTGCTCGCAATCAGATCATAGGTGCAGGACGTGCCTTCCATCGCGGCAACATCCAGCAGCGTGGCGGACTGCCACATGTCCTTGCCGTTCAGCTCGGCGAGGGGATAGCCTACGGAACAGGCAGCGTTGTCCACCAAGCGGGGCATCACACGGTCGATGGGAAAGCTGTAAACATCATTGCCGCAGAAAAGCTGCACACGATAGGTCTGCTTCGCGCTGTCTAGGCGAAGATAAATGTCCTCCGTGCGAAAGGAACCCAGCACGGAACCGTAGTCCCGGGCGTAGACCGTCTCCTGCGTGTCCTCACGGGTGATGGTTAGGGACACATTGCCCTCCTCCGCTAAGTCGCCCGTAAAGCAGACATAGGACGTGGTCATCGTCAAGTGCGCGGCGCGATACTGCGCGTCCTCCACATCGGCGGAGGCGTAGTCGGACGGGGCGAGACAGAGCACATCCTCCGCCAGCGCAGGGGAGTGGGGTAAAAGCAATGCAAGAAGCATCATTATGGAAAGAAGAATGCGCTTCATGACTTCCTCCAGAAGGATCGTATTTGCAGCAGAAACACTGCAATGAGGAAACGAACGGGGACGGGGATGCGTTGCATCCCGCCCGAAGAATTTGCAAACGTAACATTTCCTTTAATAAAAGGATACCACGAGGCGAAAAGACAATGCAAGCGGATTTTGTGAAAAAGCACAGAAAAATTGCGAAAAAGGTTGAAGGAGAAACGGAGAGACAGGCGGGCGAAAACGCCTATGCAGGACACGCATGAGTGGATACACACGAAAGGGTGTGCATAAATGATGGAGAAAAGCCTTGAAAAATAAGAGAAAGAAGACAGCAAAAATGAAAAGGAAAATTTCGGAAGGCGAATAAGGGGGAAATGCGTCCAAGGATAGACACGCCCGGAATGGTGTCTAGAGGCTGCACGGGCAAAACCCGGCCGATGCAGGGGTTGCGGATGCGGCGTAAGTAAAAAAGCTCGAAAAAAGTTTCGAAAAAGGGTGAAAAGCATATTGCAATTTACACGGGCATCCTGTATAATACGAGTGTTGTCTGTTTAGGGATGAAGCGGTAAGTTGCCGCCCGGCCAGGCGGGTAATTACCGCGGACCAGCCCGATAATCGGGCGACGGACTCGAAACGCAGGCGGCGCCTGCACCTGCAGTGGACGCCGCACAGGCGTAAGCGAGAACGATCAAGGAGGTAAATCAATGGCCAGCCAGAAAATCCGTATCAAGCTCAAGAGCTATGAGCACAACCTGATCGACCAGTCTGCGGAGCGGATTGTGGAAACCGCCAAGCGGACCGGCGCACGGGTGTCCGGACCTATCCCGCTCCCCACGGAGAAGGAGATCGTCACCATCCTTCGTGCAACGCACAAGTACAAGGACAGCCGCGAACAGTTTGAGCGCCGGACCCACAAGCGCCTCATCGACATCAACAATCCCAACCCCAAGACGGTGGACGCCATGATGAAGCTCGAACTTCCTGCTGGTGTCGAAATCGAACTCAAGCTGTAATAAAAGAAGCAGGAGGAACGAAACATGAAGAAAGCGATCGTGGGCAAGAAGATCGGCATGACGCAAGTCTTCACTGAAGACGGCCGTCTCGTTCCGGTCACCGTGATTGAAGCGGGCCCCTGCACCGTGGTGCAGAAAAAGACTGTTGAGACCGACGGCTACGAGGCTGTGCAGGTCGGCTTCGGCGCTCTGACCGAGAAGCGCGCCGAGAAGCTGCTGACCAAGCCTGAGGTCGGTCACTATAAGAAGGCGGGCGTGGCTCCCATGCGCACCCTGCGCGAGTTCCGCTTTGACGACTGCTCCGGCTACAACGTGGGCGATGAGCTGAAGGCCGATCAGTTCGCTGCGGGCGACAAGATCGACATCACCGGCACCAGCAAGGGTCACGGCTACACCGGCGCGATCCAGCGCTGGAACCAGCACACCGGCCCCATGGCGCACGGCTCCAAGTATCACCGCGGCGTGGGCTCTCTGAGCGCTAACTCCGATCCTTCCCGTGTGTTCAAGAACAAGCACATGGCCGGTCACTACGGCGTGGATCGCGTGACCATCCAGAACCTTGAGATCGTGCAGGTGGACGCGGAGCGCAACCTGCTGCTGGTGAAGGGCGCTGTGCCCGGCCCCAACGGCGGTCTGCTGATCGTCCGCAATACGTGCAAGGCCTGAGCCTGTGTTAAGGAGGAACAAACAGAATGCCTAAGACTGCTCTTTATAACATGGAAGGCGCGGCCATTGGCGAGATCGAGCTGAGCGACGAACTCTTCGGCGCTGAGATCAACGTTGCCGCCATGCACCTGGTCGTCCGCTCCATTCTGGCCAACAAGCGCCAGGGTACCCAGAGCGCCAAGACCCGCACGGAAGTGCGCGGCGGCGGCCGCAAGATCTATCGCCAAAAGGGTACCGGCAACGCCCGGCACCATGGCAACCGCGCACCGCAGTTCACCCACGGCGGCGTGGTGTTCGCTCCCAAGCCCCGTGATTATGTGATCGCGGTGCCGAAGAAGGTTCGCCGTCTGGCCTTCAAGTCCGCCCTGACCTCCAAGCTGCAGGCCGGTGAGATCATGGTGGTGGATCAGCTGACGCTGGCACAGGCCAAGACCCAGGCGATGGCCGAGGTGCTGAAGAAGCTGAATGCCGGCAAGAAGGCGCTGGTCGTGCTGCCGGAGCGTGACGAGAACGTCGTTCGCGCCGCCCGCAACCTGGCGGACGCCGATACCACCTATGTGAATACCCTGAACGTTTATGACGTTCTCAATGCCGGCAAGGTGATTCTCACCAAGGCCGCTCTCCAGTCTGTTGAGGAGGTGTACGCATAATGAAGGATCCGCACGATATCATCCTGCGCCCGGTCCTCACCGAGAAGGCTTACGAGGGCATCGGCGACAAGCGCTACATCTTCGAGGTGGCCATTGACGCCAACAAGACCGAGATCAAGCTGGCGCTGGAAAGCATCTTTGCCGAGGACGGCGTGAAGGTCGAGAAGGTCAACACCGTCCGTACCCTGGGCAAGATCAAGCGCCAGGGCAAGTTCTCCGGCCGCACGCCGGAAATCAAGAAGGCCTATGTTACTCTGAAGAAGGACTCCAAGCCCATTAAGTTCTTCGAGGGCATGGCCCAGTAAAGCAGGGAGGACAAAGAACCATGGCTATTCGACTCTATAAGCCGACTTCGCCCGCCCGGCGCTTTATGTCGGTGCTGACCTACGAGGAAATCACCAAGACGACTCCTGAAAAGAGCCTGTGCGAGTACCTCAAGAAGAACGCCGGCCGTAATAAGCAGGGCAAGATCACCGTTCGTCATCAGGGCGGCGGCAACAAGATCAAGTATCGCGTGATCGACTTCAAGCGCAACAAGCTGGAGGTTCCGGCGAAGGTTGCGGCCATCGAGTACGATCCGAACCGCAGCGCCTTCATCGCGCTGCTGCACTACGCGGATGGCGAGAAGCGCTACATTCTGGCTCCTCTGGACCTGAAGGTGGGCGACACGGTGGTTTCCTCCGAGAACGCCGACATCAAGCCCGGCAACGCGCTGCCTCTGGCGAACATTCCCGTTGGTACCCTGATCCACAACCTTGAGATCAAGCCCGGCCGCGGCGGCCAGATGGTTCGCTCCGCCGGCATGAGCGCTCAGCTGATGGGTAAGGAAAACGGCTTCGCTCAGGTGCGTCTCCCCTCTGGCGAAATGCGCAAGCTGCCTCTGGGCGCGAAGGCGACCATCGGCACCGTGGGCAACACCGACCATGAGAACGTTCGTCTGGGCAAGGCGGGCCGTGTGCGCCACATGGGCGTGCGTCCGACCGTCCGCGGCGTTGTCATGAACCCCTGCGACCACCCGCACGGCGGCGGCGAGGGCAAGAGCCCGGTGGGCCGTCCCGGCCCTGTCACCCCGTGGGGCAAGCCCGCTATGGGTTACAAGACACGCAAACATCACGCGCGTTCCGATAAGTTCATCGTGAAACGCGCCACGAAGTAAGGAGGAGAGCTGTCATGGGTAGAAGTGTTAAAAAAGGACCTTTTGTACAGCCGGTGCTGCTGAAACGCGTGAAAGCGATGAACGAAGCGGGCGAGAAGCGCGTGCTCAAAACCTGGAGCCGCTCCTCTACCATTTTCCCGGATTTTGTCGGCCACACGTTCGCTGTGCATGACGGCCGCAAGCATGTTCCCGTATACGTTACCGAGGACATGGTTGGCCACAAGCTGGGCGAGTTCGCCCCCACCCGCACCTTTAAGGGCCACGCGGGCGGCAAGACCACCGGTCGATAAAGAAGGATAGGAGAGGATTACAATGGAAGCAAGGGCACATCTTAGATACGCCCGCATCGCGCCCCGCAAGGTTTCCGTCGTGCTGGACCTCATCCGCGGCGAGGACCTTGACAAAGCGCTGGCGATTCTGCAGTACACCCCGAAGGCCGCCTCTGAGCTCCTTTACAAACTGGTGAAATCTGCCGCCGCCAATGCGGAAAACAACCACAATATGGATAAGAACAACCTGTACGTCGCCGAGTGCTTCGTCACCCCGGGCCCCACGCTGAAGCGCGTGATGCCCCGCGCGCAGGGCCGTGCGTTCCGTATCTTGAAGAGAACGAGCCATATCACGGTCGTGCTCAAAGAGAAAGAGTAAGGAGGTAAAACAGTATGGGTCAGAAAGTCAATCCCCACGGTCTTCGCGTGGGCGTCATCAAAGATTGGGACAGCCGCTGGTTTACGTCCAAGCGCGAATTCGGCGACACCCTGGTTGAAGATTACAAGATCCGCAAGGTGCTGAAAAAGCAGCTTTACAATGCCGGCGTGCCCAAGATCGAGATCGAGCGCACGATCGACAACGCCACCAGCAAGCCCCGCATCCGCGTTACCATCCATTGCGCGAAGCCGGGCATGGTCATCGGCCGTCAGGGCGCTGAGAAGGAGAAGATCCAGGCTCAGCTCTCCAAGATGACCGGCAAGGACGTGCTGGTGAACATCGTGGAAGTAAACAACATGTCCACCAACGCGCAGCTTGTGGCCGAGGACATTGCGTCCCAGCTTGAGCGCCGCATCGCTTTCCGCCGCGCCACGAAGATGGCCATGCGCAATGCGATGAGCCCCCGCCGCGGCTCCGGCGCGGTTGCCGCGAAGGGCATCAAGATCCAGATCGGCG
>USCW01000127.1 GCA_900553315.1 uncultured Eubacteriales bacterium | reverse complement strand
GAAGGTATGCGAGGGAGGCGGCTTCTCTAAGAGAAGCTCCTCCCTCGCGCTCCCTCCCGAAGAGTAGCTGGGGGTTGAGTTGGGGCTTTCTCCAAACAGTATGCCCCTGCAAGTGAGGGGCGGTCTCCGATAAGCTAGGCTATGGTCACGGCGGCTGACAGAGCCGCCGCGACCTGCCGACTAACAGCCCGTGGAATTTTTTAGCATCACAGCAGCATTACAGCAAGTCCGTAGCCTATCAAGGCGGAGATCAAGCCATGCAGCAGTTGACAGCCAAGCTGGCATGGAAAGCTCATGATCCCTGTGGGGCCCAAGGCGCGATTCTGCATGAGGATGGCCAGCGCACCGAAGCCTGTTTCTCCGCTGAGCAGCGCCACACGCAGAGGAAGCGGCAGCGGCAATGCGACCAGCGCTCTACTGGCGGTCGTGACCTCCAGTAGACAGGACACGCCCAGTTGGATACCCTGCGGCAGCGCTTGGAAGAAGTGGCTGAACAGGGATGCAAAGACGTTGCCCAGCACCATGCAGCCGCACACGGTCAGTAGGGTAACGGAGGCCTTTTCAACGGCTGTGCCCAACGTCAGCGCAGGAGCCGCGAGGGGCTGTGCGATGCTTGGTGGCGGCGCATCCTTGCGACCCGTCACAAGGGCGGAGGCTGTCAGTCCTCCGGTCAGCACCGCCAGCAAAATGCACAGTCCGGCAAGCTGGCTGTGCAGCCATTGCCCCAGCGTACCATAGAGAAACATGGGGCTCATGGTGCCGCAGCAGACATACAGGCGGCGAAGCCTTCGCGGAGAAAGCTTCGCCTGTCTCGCTGTGCAGATTTTTGCGCCGCAGGGCGAACCCGCGCCCCAGCCCAGCGCCACCAGCGCGGGATAGGGGGCTGAGGCGGGCAGACGATCCAGCAGCAAAAGCAGCAGGATCATATATGGATACAAGCCCGGGAGTACGCTTTGCGCGAACAGCGCGCAAGCGTCGGACGCGGCATGGATGGTGATCGCCGGCTGCACCAGCAGCAGCGCCGCGCATACGATCAAGCCCAGCCATGCCATGCACCCACTTCCCTTCGCGGGAAGGTATGCCTCCGACCGCCTATATATGATGACCTTGGGTTAAGGCAATACCGCACAAATGAATTGGTGCGATGGCGAATGCATTTTTTGTCAGATGCGATTGCAGAAATCGAAGGTTTACTGGAGGTAAATCGAGATTTCTGCAAGAAGCAGATGGCAGAAAAGGCATCGCCAGCGCTGCCGACGAATTGTGCGGTAGTGCCTTAAATTTCGTCCTTGGGCTCTTCCGCCTCGCCGTCGGCAATGTTCATATCAAGAGACGGGTCTTCGGTGGGCTCTTCGACGAACTCCTCTGTAGTATCCAGCGCCGCTTCCTCAGCCGCTTCTTCCTCCTCGGCCTCGGTGCGGGCCACGGCCACGACCTCGCTGCCCTCGGCAATGCGCATGATACGCACGCCTTGGGTATTGCGGCCGGACAGGCGGATGTCCGCCACGCGGGCACGAATGATCGTGCCGTCGTCGGTGATGACCAGAATATCCTCGTCCGGATGCACCAGCAGCTGTGCCGCCAGCGGACCCGTCTTATCCGTCACAGCCATGGCGCGAACGCCCTTGCCGTTGCGGCTCTGTTCGCGGTATTCGTCGCAGGAGGTGCGCTTGCCGAAGCCCTTGGCCGTAATGACCAGCACCTCCGCGCCTTCCTCAATGCGCGCCATGTCGATCACATAGTCGCCCTCGTCCAGCCGGATGGCGCGTACACCCATGCTCACGCGGCCGCAGGTGCGGATGTGCTGCTCGTTGAATCGAATGCACATGCCCTCGCGGGTGCCCATCAGGATTTCGTCGTTTCCGTGGGTCAGCGCTACATTGACCAGCTCGTCCTCTTCCTTCAGCACGATGGCAATCAGGCCGTTCTTGCGCAGATTCTGGAACTCGGACATAGGCGTTTTCTTAATCATGCCGCCCTTGGTCGCCATGACCAGCGACAGGCCCTCCGTCTCCGCGGGCATGGGGATCATGTTCGTGACCTTCTCGCCGCCGGAGATTTGCAGAATATTTACCATGGCCGTGCCGCGGGCTGTGCGTCCCGCCTCGGGAATTTGATAGCACTTTAGCTGATACACGCGGCCCAGATTCGTGAAGAACATGATGTCGTCATGGGTGGAGACCACCACCATGCGCTCGGCGTAATCCTCTTCCTTGGTGGTCATAGCCGCGATGCCCTTGCCGCCGCGGTGCTGCGCCCGGTAGGTGGACTTGGCAATGCGCTTCACGTAGCCCTGATGGGTCAGCGTGACCACCATGTCCTCCTCTTGGATCAGATCGGCCACGTCGATCTCACCCTCCAGCGTGGTCAGCTCCGTCTTGCGGTCGTCGCCGAACTTATCCCGGATAGCCGTGATCTCCGTCTTGATAACGTCCATCAGCAGATGCTCGTCCGCCAGAATGGCCGAAAGCTCCGCAATGGTCTTTTCCAGCTGCTGATATTCCTCCATCAGCTTCTCCCGTTCCAGACCGGTCAGGCGCGCCAGACGCATGTCCAGAATGGCCTGCGCCTGCTTGTCGGAGAAGGCGAAGCGCTCCATCAAGGAGACCTTCGCGGCATTGGGATTCTCGCTGCTGCGGATGATGGACACGATCTCGTCGATGTGATCCAGCGCCTTGAGCAGACCCTCCAAGATATGCGCCCGAGCCTTCGCTTTGTCCAGATCGAAGCGGGTGCGGCGGGTCACAACATCCTTTTGATGCTCAAGGTAGTAATAGATCATCTCCCGCAGGTTCAGGATGCGAGGCTTGCCGTCCACCAGCGCCAGCATGTTCGCGCCGAAGGTCTCCTGCATCTGCGTGTGCTTGTACAGGTAGTTCAGCACCACCTGCGGATACACGTCCTTCTTCAGCTCGATCACGATGCGCATACCGGTACGGTCGCTCTCGTCGCGGATGTCGCTGATGCCCTCCAGCTGCTTTTGGTGGCACAGCTCGGCGATCTTCTCCACCAGCTTGGCCTTGTTGACCATGTAGGGGATTTCCGTGACCACAATGCGGCTGCGGCTGTTATTCATGGGCTCGATCTCTGTGCGCGCACGCACGAGGATACGGCCCCGGCCCGTCATGTAAGCGGAGCGGATGCCGCTGCGGCCCAGAATGATGCCGCCCGTGGGGAAATCCGGGCCCTTGATATGACCCATCAAATCCTCCACCGTACATTCGGGGTTGTCGATCATGCAGACCACGCCGTCGATGACCTCCCGCAGATTGTGGGGGGGAATGTTGGTGGCCATACCCACGGCAATACCGCTGGAGCCGTTCACCAGCAGGTTCGGGAAGCGGCTGGGCAGCACAGCGGGCTGCATCAGCGTTTCATCGAAGTTGGGGTAGAAGTCCACCGTGTCCTTCTCGATGTCGTCCAGCAGGTGCATGGTGAGCTTCGCCATGCGGGCCTCGGTGTAACGCATGGCGGCTGCGCCGTCGCCGTCCACCGAGCCGAAGTTGCCCTGACCATCCACCAGCGGATAGCGGATGTTAAAGGGCTGGGCCAGACGTACCATTGCGTCGTACACGGAGGAGTCTCCGTGGGGGTGGAATTTACCCAGCACATCGCCCACCAAACGGGCGCTCTTGCGATAGGGCTTGTCGGGGGTCATGCCCAGCTCGTTCATATCATAGAGAATGCGCCGATGCACGGGCTTCAGACCGTCCCGCACATCCGGCAGGGCCCGGTCCACGATGACCGCCATGGCGTAGGAAATGAAGGAGCGCTTCATTTCCTGTTCCAGATTTACCGGAATCAGCTTGTCATTAATCATCTTGTCGCTCCATCTATCGAATTACTGCTTCATTCAGCGTCACAGTTTTTTTCTGCTGATTTCTTCTTGGACTGTGGAACCAGCGGGAGATTGATCAGGCCGTCTATATGCTCTGACAAATCGTCACTGATTTTTGCTCCCATGGGATTCAGCATGAAGTCAATGCCTTCACGCCGCGCCTGTTTGGCCGCCGGAACAAAATCGCTGTCGCCGGAAATCAGAATGATCCGCGTAACCTGCTTTTTAAACGCCATAGAGGAAATGTCCAGCCCGATCCGCATATCCACACCCTTTTGTCCAATGTTCAGCGTGAAGTCCGACTCGGTCAAGTCCGCTGCCGTCAAGTCGCCCCGCAGCAGCTTTCGCTGTGCATCCAGACTAAGCGTATAGTGCAGGTCGTTGCTGGAAAGCTTACCCATGCGCAGCGCAACCTTGCGCTGATGCCGCATTTCCTGATGGAAGGCCGTCATGTACGCATACAGCGGCGTTTTCTTGAGGCACACGTCCTTTTTTAGCAGCGGATGATACACGTTTCTGTCCGCCGGGGGACAGTCATAATAGAAAATACGGTACAAATCATCGTACTCTATCGTGCCGTCCGAATGCCTGTGGCGTAAATGCGTCCTGCAATATTCCATCAGCTCATGCACACGCTCTTCCGCGCTTTTTTCTCCGCCAATGCGCTTGGCCATGCGCTGATAAAAGCCGCCGTCTACGAGAATTGCAACTGTTTCTGCCCGCATCTCTTTCCCTTTCAAGGGCATAAAAAAGCCCTTAGCTTCGGCGTTCCCTGATTCTGGGACACCTACTTGCCAAGGGCGGATTAGCGGGCGTTAGGTAGAACCTATCGCTCCTCTATAATATACCCTTGGCAAGCAGCTTGTCAATCCTGTTTACAAAAAGTTCTTTTTTTACACATCCAGATCCTTGACCAGATCGGAGTTTTCCTCAATGAACTTCTTGCGGGGTTCCACCTGATCGCCCATCAAAAGGGTGAAAATTTCATCGGCGGCCATGGCGTCCTCCGGGGTAATGCGCATCATGGTGCGATGCTCCGGGTCCATGGTCGTGCTCCACAGCTGCTCCTTGCTCATTTCGCCCAGACCCTTGTAGCGCTGAATCTCCGGCTTGGGATCGCGGCCAATCTCGTCCAGTACCTTTTGCAGCTCGTCATCGTCATAGACGTAGCGCTCCGTCTTGCCCTTCGTCACCTTGTACAGCGGCGGCATGGCGGCGTAGACATAGCCCTTCTCAATCAGCGGACGCATGAAGCGGTAGAAAAAGGTCAGCATCAAAATACGAATGTGCGCGCCGTCCACGTCGGCATCCGTCATGCACACAATGCGGTGATAGCGCAGCTTGCTTTCGTCGAAGTCCTTACCGAAACCGCAGCCGAAGGCGGTGATCATGGCGCGAATCTCCTGATTGCTCAGCGCCTTGGCCTCGTTGACCTTCTCCACGTTCAAAATCTTGCCGCGCAGGGGCAGGATCGCCTGGAAGTGGCGGTCGCGGCCTTCCTTGGCGCTGCCGCCGGCGCTGTCGCCCTCCACCAGAAAGATTTCACACTTGCTGGGGTCGCGCTCGGAGCAGTCCGCCAGCTTGCCGGGCAGGGACGCGGATTCCAGCACCGTCTTGCGGCGGGTCAGTTCGC
>USCW01000126.1 GCA_900553315.1 uncultured Eubacteriales bacterium | reverse complement strand
AGCAGGGCAAGCGCCGTGTAGTCGGACCCGTTCGAGCCGTTCCCCTGCGCAACCGATGCCGCGCTGGCCGCCGCCAAAAACGGGAGAGCCTTCTGAACGCGCGTCAAGCCCTCGGAAGCGGTCTTCGAGAACGAATCTCGGGCATCGGCCACGCGCGCACCGGCTTCGAGCAGCTTGGCGCCCACGCCCTGCCCGCCGGGAACGCAACATGCGACGATCCCCAAACCTGTGGACGTCAAGCTGGTCAGCGACAAGGACAGGGCCACGGAATCGCACACGCGCACCGCCACCATGAACTCCGCGACCACGTTGCCCGCCGCAAGCGCACCGGCATCTGCCACCGACTGCACACGCGATGACACGGATTGGATTCGGTACACCTGAGCCGACGAGAAGATCATCGACAACGCCAGCAGAAGCGACACCACCATGCCGACCGTGGTCATCCCGTCCTCGTCCCGCAGGGAAAACGCCTGCGCCATTCTGCGCGGCACGCTCATAGCCAAGCTCCTATCCAAGCCTCAGGGTCAAGCCCCTGCGCCAAAAGTGAAGTGGTAAAGCAGCAGCTTGCCGACCCGGAAGTGAACGTGCTGACCGGCGAGCGCTTTGATGCCGACCAGCGCGAAACCGATCTTGACATTTCTTCCCTGTTCTCGGTGGATACCGATATGTTGAAGGATGCCTTCCAGTTCGATGCAAGCAAGCTACAGTTCGACCTGAGCGGTGCATTTGATCTGCAGGATGGCAGCTTTGACTTTTCCTCCATCCTTGATCCGTCCGCATTCCAGCTGGATCTGAGCGATCTGGACCTGAGCGACATCGACATGAGCGATGTGGAGCTTCCGGACATGGACGCGCTGGATCTGAGCCAGTTGTTTGCCGATATGGACCTGTCCGTCTCGGAGGATGCGCTGCAGAGCCTGATGAAGAAGATCATGAATGGCTATAAGCGCTATATCATCGGCAACGGCATCTTGAATCTGGATAAGATTGGTTTCTCTTCCTATATGGAGAGCGACCAGTTCAAGCAGCTTCTGTCCGAATCCATGGGCGACCTGCTGGACACCACCGGCCTGCAGGAGCAGTTCACCGCTGCGCTGCAGCAGAACCTGCAGGGCATCATGACGAGCTATCTGCAAAGCTACTCGGAACAGCTGAGCCAGAAGCTGGGCGAAGCTCTGCAGACCAAACTCACCGCTGCCATTCAGACCCAGATGAGCACCGTGATGCAGCAGCTGATGACCCAGCTGACCACTCAGTTCAGCCAGCAGATCCAGTCCGCCATCCAGAACAACATCGCTCAGCTCAGCAGTCAGGTGGAAGATGCCCTGAAGATCGACCCCACCGTGTTCCAGAGTGCCGTGCAGGTGAACATGAGCACCGACGACCTTGTGGATCTGGTCAAGATGAACCTGCAGTCCAGCACCACCTCCTACAGCAGTGTTCTTGGTGCACTGGGCTATTCGGATTATGCAAAGCCCGGCAGCATCTGGATCTACCCCAAGAGCTTTGAGGCCAAGAACCGCATCGTGGACAGCCTGAACGCCTACAACGCCGCCATGCGTGCGCAGGGCGAAGAGGACAAGGTGATCGTATTCTCGGATACGGTCGGCACCCTGATGAGCGCCGTGACCAAGATCGTGGATATGGTCAGCAATGTGCTGGTGGCCTTTGTTGCCATCTCGCTGGTGGTTTCTTCCATCATGATCGGTGTCATCACCTATATCAGCGTGCTGGAACGCCGCAAGGAGATCGGTATTCTGCGTGCCATCGGTGCATCCAAGCACAATGTCTCCGAGGTGTTCAATGCCGAGACCTTCATTATCGGAATGTGCTCCGGCGTGATCGGCGTGGGCCTGTGCCTGCTGCTGCTGATCCCTGGCAACATGCTCATCCACTCCATTGCAGGAACCACCAGCGTCACCGCTGTGCTGCCGCCCAAGGCTGCACTGGTCCTGATCGTTCTGGCTACCCTGCTCACGATCCTTGGCGGTCTGATCCCCGCCCGCAGCGCAGCCAAGTGCAACCCCGTCACCGCCCTGCGTTCTGAGTAATTTCCTTTCTCGACAAGCAAAAGGAGTCGCTGCATCACGCAGCGGCTCCTTTTTTGATGTCCGGTGCTTTATCTCAATTTCTCGTGTAATTCCTCATGCAGTTCCTCGCGCTCTTCCTTCAGTTCCTGCTTGAGAGTCCGGTCGATTTCCCGTGTCTCCTGCCGGATCTCAGCCAGATCCTTTTCGATCGCAGGGTTTTCTTCGATTTCTTCCCGGATGAACATGAGTGCAAAGCTTACCAGCAGCAGCCCGCAGGAGATCCAGATGGTCTTTCCTGCCAGCCGCGCTGCGCCCACGCTTCCAATACCGGCACCCACCGCGAACAGCAGAATGATGCCAAAATAACGCATCATCCGATCCTTAGCTTTCGGTTCATGGGTCTTGCGCCAGATGCAGAACGCTTCCACACCGCTGCGCAGAATATTTCCCGCGAAAACACGCTCACTTTCGCTGCCCGCCATAGGCGTCAGCACCACCGCGTGCTCCGTCCGCCGCACCAGATACACCTGCTCTCGCGGCGCACGGGGAATCAGGTGCCTCCCAAACGTCACGATCCATGCCAGAAGACTCGCTCGGAACCCATTGGGCTTGCCAATGGAGTTGATGAGGTATACCACCGACATAACCTCCGGGTCAAAGCTCCCGCGGGCGTGGAGCTCCTGATAACCGTGCTCTACCACCGCCGCCAGCGTCGCACCGGCGGATAGCCAGCGCGTGAAGACCGTCAGCGGCGAGGCCATCATGGTCATAGCGCCATCCAAACCAATGCATGCCAGCGCCAGAAAGCCGCTGGGCGCCATGGAAAAGCCCTCTTCCTCGCTGCGCCGCACATGCAGCAGCTCCGTCGAAACAATACCCGTATACACCGCTCCAAGGCGGCTGATCAGCTCCTCCTCCCCTATGCGCCCCTTGTCGTAATAGCACAGGAGCGTCTGAATGCGGGGATTGTAGCGGCAAGCACGTACTCCTTCCACCTTGAGGAAAGGCGCTTCGCTGGTGATGGGCTTTTCCAGCGCCAGCCGAATCCGGCCTGGAATGGCGGAAAGCACTTCCACATGAAGCGCACCATGTTCATCGTGCATGGGGTGCTTACCTCCCTTCCATGGGCGGAAAAACCATCAGCCGCAGGGAGTTGGCCACCACCAGAATGGTGGACATGTTATGCAGCAGCGCACTCATCATCACGGAAATACCGCTGGCTGCACCGAGGATCAGACCCACGGTATTGATGCCGATAACCATGGCGAAGTTCTGCTGCACAATGCGCATGGTTGCGCGGGACAGGCGGCGCAGCTCGGGAATCATCATCGGGTCGTCCCGGTTGATGACCACGTCGCTGGTCTCCATGGCAATGTCCGTGGACTTGCTGCCCAGCGAGATACCCACGTCCGCATACGCCAGCGCGGGTGCATCGTTGATGCCGTCGCCGACCATCACAACGCCGTTGCCCTGCGTTTGCAGCTTCAGCACCGCCTCGGCCTTCTGCTCCGGCAGCAGCTGCGCACGATAGCCGTCCGCACCGACCAGCTCCGCCACGGCGCGTGCCTGCGCCTCCATGTCGCCCGTCAGCATCTCAATATCGCCCACGCCGTCATACCGCAGGGCGTTGATGGCCCGGCGCACATTGGCACGAGGGCTGTCCATGGCGAAGAGCACCGCAACCACGCGATTGTCTACGCCGATGTAGTTCGGAATCGCGCCCTGCGCGTCCACGGGCTTTTTCGGCGCGCGCACGCCGTTCTCCTGCATGTACTTCAGGTTACCCACGCGAACGACCTTGCCGTCCACGTCGGTGCGGCTGCCGCGGGAAACCTCCGTAACGACCTCGCCATGCACGGGGATCTCCGCACCCAGATCGTGACCGTAGGCGAGGATCGCGCTGGCCAGCGGATGGGTGCTGGTCTCCTCCGCCGCCATAGCCAGAGACAGCACTTCCTTCTCATCCATGTCATGCACCAGCACCTGCATGGACACCACCTTAGGCTTGCCCTCGGTGATGGTGCCGGTCTTGTCCAGCAGCACCGTGTTGGCGTTGCTCATCTGCTCGATATACGCGCCGCCCTTAATCAGCACGCCGCGCTTCACCGCCGTATTGATGGCCGCAGAGAAGGCCGTCGCCGTGGACAGCTTAATGCCGCAGGAGTAGTCAATGACCAGCATCTTCAGCGCCTGCTGAGGATTGCGGGTCACAAGCCATACCGCCGCGCACAGCAGGTAGTTCAGCGGCACCAGATAGTTGGAGAACTTGTCCGCATAGCGCTGGATGGGCGCCTTCTTCAGCTCACTCTGCTCCACCATGCCCACGATGCGGCTGACCACCGTCTGGTCGCCCACCTTCTTGGCCTGTACCTGCATGTTGCCGTTCTTGACCACGGTACCGGCATATACCTCCGCACCCGCACGGGTCTCCACCGGCACAAACTCGCCCGTGATGGCGCTCTGATCCACCACCGCGCTGCCGGAGGTCACAATGCCGTCCACCGCCAGCTTCTCGCCGGTGTGTACCTCGATGGTATCCCCCACCTTGACCTGCGCAATGGGGCAATGCTCCAGCTTGCCGCTGGGCAGCACACGCCATACTTCGCCGTCCTCCACGGACAGCATCTTCTTGATGGAGGAGCGCGTCCGCTCAATGGTAAAGGAGGTCATCAGTTCCGCCAGATCAGACAGTGCAAGAATCATCAGCGCGGAATGAGGATTGCCCAGCAGCAAACTCGCCACAATGGACGTGACCGTCAGGAAATCCGCATTGGGCCGCAGATCCTTCCGCAGTCCCTTCCACGCGCTCTTCACCATGGGCCAAGTCAGACCCATGCTGGCGAGCGCCTCCAAGGAGGTGAAGTTTGCCATGGTGCCCGCCATCAGGCTCCCGGGCAATACCGTGTTGCCGATCAGCAGGGCTCCCGCGTTGATTGCCAGCCGCTTCGTCAGGTGCGCGGTGGTCATGGCGACCTCCGGCTCCTCAGACGCAACGGACGCATGACACGCACGGTACGCAACCATAGCGTAACGAGCCAGAATCATGTCCGCCCGCTCTGCCAGCTGCTGACCGTCCACCTGCGCCGCATCGTAACGGAGCAGCACACTCTCGGTGCAGGGCGTTACCTGCGCGGACTCCACGCCGGAAATCCCCGCCAGCGCCTGAGCGATCTCCAGCCGCTGATCGTATACATAACTCAGGCCGGACACGCGCAGGCGCAGACGACCGCGAATGCTGTGCGCCACCTGACTTTTCATCCAGTCCTTTTGCGTTTCCTTCTTTAACATAAAACCCCTTCTTTTTTATTAGACAGGTATGCGAGGGAAGCGGCTTCTCTGAAAGAAGCCCCTCCCTCGCGCTCCCTCCCGAAGAGACCGGGGGAGAAATGGAACTCCGGGGGAGGCGGCTTCTCTAAGAGAAGCCCCTCCCCCGGGCCCCCTCC
>USCW01000125.1 GCA_900553315.1 uncultured Eubacteriales bacterium | reverse complement strand
GGGAGTTCTGGAAAAGCTGAAAGTTCAGCCCGTCGTGATCTTTCTTATAGGAGATCAGCGCCTGGGTCACCAGCGTCGATGCCGCCAGCACGTTCAGACGGATGGTGGTCTCCCGTTCCTGCGCCAGGTGCTGGAGCTGGTTCGGAATCTGGTGCAGCGTCTTTAACACAGGAGTCAGCGCCTCCTGGAGTGCGACGCCGTATTCCGTGAGCGCAATGTTTCTGCCGCTGTGATAGAACAAGGGTACGCCCAGTTCCTTTTCCAGCCGCTTGGTAACAATCTCCGGCAGCGGATCGCCGTACCATTCCTTGGCGGTGTTCCACGACATATTTTGAATGTTGTCCGCCGCGTCGGGCCAGAAGGGCTGGAAGGTATCCTCGCCCTTGGGATGCTTGGGGAACAGCCGAAGCTGCTCCACCTGATCTGCGATCTTTCGCGGATTGTCAATGACCACCTCGTGCGCCTTTTCCTTGCCCAGATAACTGAATTCCTCCAGCATCTCGTTGGTAGTCTTGAAGTACAGCGGCGGCTGATTGTCGCAGTCCTCGAAGCCGAGACCCGCTTGAATGATCGCGCGATTGACGGCGTTGTGCGGGTCGAGGAAATGCACGTCGCCCGTGGCCACCACAGGAATGCCCAGCTCCTCGCCCAGCTTGACAATGGTGCGGTTCAGGTCGCGCAAGCCCTCGTCGTCCGGCACCTGCCCCTCCCGCACCAGAAAGGCGTTGTTGCCGATGGGCTGAATTTCCAGATAATCGTAAAACCTGGCAATCTTCTTCAGCTTGTCCCACGGCTCACCCGCCAGCACCGCCCGGAACAGCTCGCCCGCCTCGCAGGCGCTGCCGAGGATCAGCCCCTCCCGGTACTTCTGAATCATCATCCGCGGCATATGCGGACGGCGGCGGAAATAATCCAAATGCCCGATGGATACCAGCCGGTTCAGGTTTTCCATGCCTTTTTGCGTCTTTACCAGCAGAATGATATGGAAGCTCTCGCCGATGGCGCCGCCCTTCAGCTCATCGTTCAGGTCCTGCAAGGTGTTAAGTCCCTTTTCCCGGGCCTCCTTGTACATCTTTGCCAGACAAAGGGCCGTCGCCGTCGCATCATGCACGGCCCGGTGCGCATTTTTGAGGCTCACGCCCAACGCCTTGCAAACCGTGCCCAGCTTGTGGCTCTTCATGTCCGGGTACAGCTTCCGTGCAAAGGTCAGCGTGTCCAGCACCGGCGCACGCCAGCTCAGCCCCAGCCGGCGCAGCTCCGCCTTCAGTAATGACGCATCGAAATTCGCGTTATGCGCCGCAATCGGGCAGTCGCCGATGAACTCCATCAGCTTGGGAATGGCCGTCTCCGCCGTCTCCTTATCCGCCAGCATCATGTCCGTGATGCCGGTGATCTCGGTGATTTTCGGCTTCAGGGGCTCCTTGGGGTTCACCAGAATGCTCAAGGAGTCCACAATGGTGCCCTCCACCAGCTTCACCGCACCAATCTCGATCACGCGGCAGGTCTTGGTGTTCAGACCCGTGGATTCGAAGTCCAGCACGATGATTGGGCTGTCAAAGTCCCGATTGTCCGCGTCCTGCACAATCTCCGTCTCGTCGATCAGATAGCCCTCACAGCCGGGAATCAGCTTGATATCCTTGCCCTTCACCGCGTTAAACGCCGCCGGGAAGGACTGCACCACGCCGTGATCCGTGATGGCTACCGCAGGATGCCCCCACTTGATGGCACGCTTGATGAGGTCGCCCGCCGGGGTCAGCGCGTCCATCGTAGACATGTTGGTGTGCATGTGCAGCTCAATGCGCTTTTCCTCCGCCGTGTCCTCCCGCTCGATGCGCTCCATGGGCACCACGTCCCGCACGGAAATGGACAGCTCGTGCGCGAAATTGTCATAGAGACACTCTCCGCGCACCTTGACGTTCATGCCCTCCTTGATCTGGTTCACCTTGTCCCAGACCGCTTTGCGCTCCTCCTCCGTGATGGGCTCCGGCGGCGCATCGTCGTCCTTCTTGCGGCCAAAACGATTGCGATAGCGCATAAAGCACTTGCACAGCACCGAGGACGTGTAGTCCGTGATCGCAAACGTTACCAGCAGCAGCTCGCCGCCCTTGAGCTCCTTTGTCTCGAGCTTGAAAATATCGCCCTGTACCGTCACAAGCCCCGCGTCGCTGGTCAGCTCCTTCATCTCGATGGGCTTGTCCGCAATGGCGCGTCCCATGATGGGCCGTCCCAGCGCGTGATCCGTCATTTGCGGCATCATGGGCGAACGCGGCTTGGCCTCGACAGGCTCCTTCTTTTCACGCGGCGCCGCGGACTTCCGCTCCCGCTTCTCGGCGGCCTCCTGCTTTTTCTTTTCCTGCACCTCCGCCGCCTTTTGCAGCTGTGCCATGGTGTAGGTCTGCTCCTGCTCCTTCATGCGCTCCTCACGCAGCGCCGCCAATCGCGCCTCCTGATCGCCCGCCACGGTCAGCTCCACCTTCACGTCCACGCCGAAGATGTCCTTCACCGCCTGGGCCAACCGCGCAGATACCCCCTGCCGCCCCATAAATTCCAGCGAAAAGGGGTCCGGGAACGTCAACGTGATCCGCTCCCCGTCACAGCGCCAGTCCATCTGATCCATCCAACTGATTGAGGCCGGATAGTTCCGCTTCAAGAAATCAATAAATACCTGCTTGTAATCTTCAATATGCGCCAAAAAATCCTCCGCCAGCGCGGGACTCACTACCCGCAGGGCCAGAGGCTTCTGGGAAAATACCTGCCGCAGAATACGCTCCATCTTCAGGAACGCCGCTTCCTCCACCAGTACGTTGCTCTGGAATGTGATGTACACCTTCCCCTGTGGGCGCAGGTATACCACATGCGGGGAATGCAGCTGCCCACGTAACTGCGGCAGTTCTTCATAAATTTTGCTTAAAAGATCCTCGTAGCTCATGGAGCCTCCCATTTTGTCTTGCAAGCATGTCGCAACAAATATAGTATAACACGAAACGCAAGGGGGCTCAACTTTTGGAGAGGGCAAGGGGCAGCGTGCGCTTACGCTACGGAGGGATGCTTCTCTTCAGAGAAGCCCCCTCCCTCGCAAACTCACCCGTTCGCGTTATTCGACGGGTCGAAGATTGTCAGGAGCTCGCCGGTTTGGGCGTTTAGAAGAACGTCGTAGTCGGAAATAAAGGCTGGATCGCTGTCGGGCATTCGGAAAGAAACGCACCACGCGTCTGCCGGAAGCTCATAGTCCATCCAATGCGCCCCGGACGGAAGCAGCTGCGTCCGCGCAACCAAGAACGCCGCAACCTCCGTGGTGGAAAAGCTGTATTGCGACGCAACAGCACGACGCGCTATCATGATGGCATCCGCCTTACTTAGCTGCCCCGGCGCTGGCGTAAGCGCCTCCACATCGGGCTGATTATTCTCCGAATGCAGCATGTCGGAAATCGCCAGCGTCTCACCATTGGACGCGTCCACCTGTACAACGTAACGCTCCTCGCTGCCTTCCTTAAAGGTCACAAGCCAGTAATCCCCCGCCGCGTCGGTCACGAGCTTCGTGGAAATGCTGCTGCCGATCTCTTGTCTGTTCGCAATGCGCTCCACGCGGTCGCGGGCGATCTCCAGCGCCTGCGCCATCGTAATGCGGTAATCGGGGATATCTTCCTCGTCCGCGACCGGCTTGTCCGTCGCTTGCGCCAACGAGCTCACGCGGATGAGCGCGCGATCCGGCGTATCCAGCAGCATGAAGGAAATCACACGCACCTCCGGTTCAAGCTGCACCGCAATACGGTATGCGCGGCTAGCATGCTCGTGCCCCGCCTCACAGGTAACGAAACGTCCCTCGCTGCCAATGCGGTCGCGCACAACGGCACAGATGGAAATGGTCACGTCTGGCATGCAGGCGTTGGCAAAGCTTCGCAAATATTCGTAAATGCTCTCTTCGCCGCAGCCCGCAAGACTCTCCTCCGTCTCCTTCATGGTGCTTGTCATGACCTCGCCATTGGAAAAAGCTGAGATGATGCCCTCGTCATCGAACACGGCAGACAGCTTGCCCGCCGTCACCGTCCAAGTGCCCGTATCATAAACTGCAACGGGTGTTTCGGTAATTTCGGCCTTCACATAAGGGTTGCTGAACAGCCTAATGAACCAGTTCCGCGCGTCCTCCTCCGTTGCGATGATGTGCCGCTGCACACGGGGCTGATTGCTCGGAACGTCCTGCGGCTGAATGGCCTGAGCAAATACGGGCGCTGCTGCCGCATACTCCTTTTCTCCTGTGAAAAAGGACGCGCCGAACAGCAGCATGGCCACTAGCAGAAACGCAGCGGATGCCGCCGGGTGAACCGTCGTCCCGGCGCGAAGCAGCTTCTGCCGAAGGGCAATGCGCCGAGGCTTCATCAGCATGGAAGACGCCTGTACGCCCAACTCAGGCAGACTATGCTTGCTGGCCAACTGCGTCAGCGATGCGGCATAGGCCTCCTGTTCCACGGGCGTACTGCCACGGCTCAGCCGCTCGTCACAGGCCAGCTCACCGTCCACGCGGGAGAGCGACGCAGCCAGCCAGACCAGCGGGTTGAACCAATGCAGCGCACAGCACATGCAGCGCAGCAGGTTCCAGACGGGATCACCCATCCGGGCATGCATCAGCTCGTGGCGCAGCGCCTGCGGATAATCGGCGGGATCCATGGATGCCGGAAGCACAATGCGCAGATGAAAGAAGCCCGCCAAGCACGGCGCAGGGATTCCCTCCGCCAGCCACACCGGCAGAGGGAATTTGCCTTTTCGAAGCATCTCCGGATACGCCGCCAGCGTTTCCGGAGAAAGAATGGCAGCGCGGTTTTTCCGCAAACGCAATCGGAAGCTAACGTTGCGCCACGTCAGCACCGCCAAAGCGCTTCCCGCGCCGCCGCAATAGATGATGAACATCAGCCGTCCCAGCTTGCCATTGCGAAGGGCGACGCTCATTTGATACATGGAGTTTTCCTGAAGTGCAGTCACGTTGTCACCCGCCGCGGCCTTGGAAGCGTCGTAGAGCGCATCGGCGGTACGAACGCGAATCTGGTCGGCGATAGGTCGTGCGGCGTAGTTGCTGGACAGTCGAGGCCGAAGCTCATTCATGAGGGGATTGGGAAAGCTGAAGGGGAGCAGCAGCCGCAATGCGACCAGCAGCCAAGCAGCGTACACGACAACGCTTCCGGTCTTACGCCGCAGCAGCACCCGCACGGGCAGCATCAGCGCGACCAGCACGCTGCCCACCAGCGTGGCCTCCAGCAGAAAATTAAAAAACGTAACGCTTCTCATGCTCGTTTTATCTTTCGTTCCCAACGCCGAAGCGCTGTTCCCGCTCCTTTCGTAATCGCTACCCTAGCATACTCAATCGAGAAAAATTTGTCAAGGAGGAGAGACGAAGGCGGAACTCCGGGGGAAGTTTGTAGTAGAGGACGGCTGGGGGGCGAGGCCGCTTCTCTGAGAGAAGCGCCTCTCCCCCCAGACCCCTCTCTCCCGAAGA
>USCW01000124.1 GCA_900553315.1 uncultured Eubacteriales bacterium | reverse complement strand
GGGAGAGGCGCTTCTCTCAGAGAAGCGGCCTCTCCCCCAGAGTTCTTCCCTTCCCTCCACTTGCATACGCTTTGGCAAAGGGGGCGAGGGGATGCGGGAAGAGACGGGACAGCAGCCGAATTATGGGATGGTGCTGGAGAAGAGGGCGAAAGCAATGCTGACGGGGGTCACGGAGGTGGAGAGCTTCGACGACGGGCAGGTCGTGCTGAGTACCCACGGGGGACGGCTGGTCATTACCGGAGCAGGACTGCATGTGTCCAGCCTTGTGCTGGAGGAGGGCAAGCTCTCACTGGAGGGTACCATCGACGGAATGCACTACGAGGGCGGCGCACAGAAACGGGGCGGTTTCCTGCGGCGCGCCTTGCGGTGATGAAATGACGAGATTGTTCTTGATCCCACAGCAGGGGGAAATCTTTTTGGCGCTGACCCGCGCCGGGATCGCGCTGGGCGCCTTGTGGCAGGTGCTGTCCCTCCTGCGCAGACGCACTCCGCGCTTGAGCGCCGCATGGGACGCGGTCTTCGCCCTCAGCCTTGGGTGCGCTGTGCTGACCGCCCTGCTGCGTTGGCGTGAGGAGGAGCTGCGTCTGTATGCTTTGCTGGGACTGCTGCTGGGCGGCGCGGGATGGATGGCTGGGCCGGGAGCCCTGCTGGGAATGCTGCAATCGAAAAAAGAAAGAAAAAAAACGAGGTCGGCAGGAGAAGCCTTGAGTGAAGGCGAACATAACCCGTTAAAGACCGGAGCACATACGAAAGCGGCGCATCCATCCTGAAACGGATGAAGCGGCTGCTTTTTCGCTACCGGCTCAACGGGAGGGAAGACAGATGGAGGGCAAGGAGCTGCGCTGGACGAAAATGGCGGCGATCTGCGCGGCGGCGCTGCTGCTGTTTTGGGGCGCTTCCCGCGGGGTCAACCGCCGCACGGAGGAATTGCGCGCCCAGGAGGAAACCCTCACCAGCCAGCTGAGCAGCCTCAAGCGTGAGCAGGAAAATCTGACGCAGGAAACGATGCAGGTCGGCACCGAAAGCTATATTGAGAGCCGCGCACGCAGCGATTATCAGTATGTCAAGCCCGGCGAGCTGCGCTTCGAGATCATCAATCCCGGTGCGCTCTATGACAGCACGGACGCGGAGCTGGCACAGGCTGTGAGCACCGTGCAGCCCGCCGAACCATAAAACGGAACCGTCTCTTCGCGGAAACGCGAGGGGATGGTTTTTTCGCATTTGCGCTTTTTGATTACGCAAGATAAAAAGGAGGACGACGGCATGAAGGCGGCTGTCATCGGTATTGGCTCCAACTCGGTGCGTATGCTTCTGGCGGAAATCAGCGGACAGGAGGGGCGGAAGCTCCTGCGGGACCGCGAGGGAACGCGGCTCTTTGCGGGACTGGACGCGCAGGGTAATCTGAGCGTCGCAAGCATGGATGCGGCGACGGCGGCGGTGAAGCGCATGGCGGAATCCGCCCGGGCTCAAGGCGCGGAGCAGATCGACCTGTTTGCCACCAGCGCCACGCGGGATGCGGCCAATCAGGCGGCGTTCACCCAGCAGCTGCTGAACGAAACAGGGCTTGCGCTGCATATCTGCTCCGGAGAGGAAGAAGCGTCCTTGTCCTTTCAGGGGGCTACGGACGGGGAATACTGCGGCGTGATCGATATTGGCGGCGGCTCCACAGAGCTGGTCGTGGGGCAGGGAGCACAGATCGACTGCGCGTTCAGCTGTCAGATGGGCGCCGTAAGACTGTTCCAGCGAATGCCCATTGCATCTCGGAAGGACGTGCCCGCCGTATGTGCGCTGGCGCGAAGCATCATGAAGACGGAACTGGCGAAGCATCCGGAGATGAAAGCGCCGGAGAAGTGGATCGGCGTAGGCGGCACCTTCACCACGCTGGCGGCGGTGGTCAAGGGCATCCCATGGACGGAACGGACGTACATGCACGGCACGACGCTGACACGCGGCGAGGTGCAGGCGTGGGCTGACCGGCTGGCGGATATGCCCATGGAGGAGCGGCTGCGCCTGCCGGGACTTCAGCCCCATCGTGCGGACATCGTGGTGCATGGTATCTGCATTCTGCTCAGCGCCATGGAACGGCTGGGCTGGGAGCAGGTCACGGTGAGCGAATACGGCAATCTGGACGGGTATCTCAAGCGGAAATATCACCTTCGGGGCGAGATCTGCGGGTAAGGCCGCAATGTTTACCGTTCGTTCATAAAGGAAAGTGCAGAAAAAAGGGAAATTTCCTTGCCATTTCGGCAAGGCATGAGGTATAATAGGCGAAGTGGGCTCTATTACTTTTTCACAGATTGGAGAGACGTATCGTGCGTAAAAAGGCAATTCTGGCGTGCATGTTGGTCGTGTCCATGCTGCTGACCGGCTGCGCCCTCGTTGAGAAGGATCAGGCTGTCGATCTCGGTCGGGAAGTCATTCGTGTGTCCTATCCCGCCGGCGGGGACGACATCGTGTATACCAAGGGTCAGGTGCTGAACAATGTGGAGTATCAGCTGAACTACATGGCGTATATGTACAGCATGTTCGGTTCCAGCTATGACGCGACCAGCGCGACCAACATCGCCAACACCAAGGACAGCGTGATGGATTCGCTGGTGAAAAACAGCGTGAAGACGCTGATGGCGCATTCCCTGAAGCTGGACGAATTCACCGACGCGGAGCTGGAAGAAATCAACAGCGCGGCAGATAAGAATTGGGCTTCCCTGAAGGACAGCCTGAAGGCTCAGGAATTCGCCGACACCGAGCTGACCGGAGACGAGCTGGACGCGGCGCTGGAAGCCCGTCTGGCAGAGATGAGCTACTCCCATGACGCGTATGTGGAAGCGGAGAAGCAGTCCAAGGCGGAAGAGAAGCTGAAGGACTACGTCATCAAGGACGTGACCGTGACCGAAGAGGAGCTGCAGGCGGACTTTGACGCGAAGGTGGCCTCTCAGAAGGAGACCTACGACGCGACGCCTTCCTCTTACGTGACCGCGAAGAACAACGGCAGCGCGGTATATTATGCGCCTGCCGGTGTGCGTCTGGTGAAGCAAATTCTGCTGAAGTTCTCGGATGCGGATCAGGCGGTCATTGATGAGCTGAACACCAAGATCACCGACAAGAACAACGCGGTGTCCACCCTGACCAGCAGCGTGCGTGACGCGCTGGGCAGCGATACGGATGTGACGGTGGAGGATGTGACGGCGCAGGTGAAGGTGACGATGGAGCAGCCTGAGGGCGTATCCACCGTTGCGACGGTCAGCGACTTGACGGCGGACTTCACCTCCGATGTGAACGAGGACGTGCAGGATCTGGCGAAGCAGCTGGCTCAGGCGCAGGCGGAGCTGGCTTTCTATCAGGAGCAGCTGACGGCGGCCCGTGAGGCTGGCTGGGCGAACCTGAGCGACAAGGCGGACGACATCCTGGCGAAGCTGGCCAACGGTGCGGACTTCGACGTGATGATTGCCGAGTACAACGACGACAGCGGCATGGCGAGCGGCAGCACCGCACGTAAGAACGGCGGCTATGCGGTTTGCGAGGGTTACACCTCCTTTGACAGCGATTTCTTGGCGGCGGCCATGGCGCTGGAGAAGGTGGGCGACGTATCCGGGCAGGTGCGGACGCAGTTCGGCACGCATATTCTGCTGTACGCGGATGATGTGACCGAGGGTCCCATTGATCTGGAAACCGTGCGCGACAGTCTGACCTCCTCGCTGCTGACGACGAAGCAGAACGACACCTACGACGCGCAGGTGGAGGACTGGAAGAACGCCGACGGCATGAAGATCACGACCCACCGCGATCTGCTGGACGACTAAGAAGAGAATGTAAAAATATGCGAGGGAGGGGGCTTCTCTACAGAGAAGCCTCCTCCCTCGCATACCAACCGCCTCCTCCGCATATACCCTTGTAGAAATCATGCAAGGGGGAAGAAAGATGGAGATGAAGTGCCTGCGGGAGAATATACAGATGGAGCGGCTGGTGGGGAGCGGAGAGGGACAGGCTGTGGTGGAAGGGGAGATCACGCTGCCGGGCGGCTTGCGGGAGGAAGCGCGGGTGCTTTCCGCCGGGGGCATGGCGGTGGTCGAGGGCATGGAAAGCCAGCAGGACAGGGTCGTCGTCACGGGGCGGGTCATTTTTCACGCGCTCTATACACAGGGCGACCCGGATAAGCTGCAATCCATTGAGGCCAGCGCGGATTTCACCCATACCTTGGACGTGCCCGGCGCACAGCCGCGAATGCTCTGCCGAGGCGACGCAACCGTGGAGCATGTGGAGGCTACGGCAACAAATGGCCGCCTCAGCCTTCGCGCCGTGGTGCAGGTGCGCTGCCGCGTGCTTTCAGCACAACCCATGACGGCGCTGACGGGGATCACCGGTGTGGATGGTCTGGAGCTGCTCACTCAGCAGCTCAGCCTCAAGCGTACCGTCGCGCAGGGCGAGAATGAAACGCTGCTGCGGGAGGAATTCGATTTGCCGGAGGGCTTGCAGGTCACGGAAACGCTTTATGGCACGGCGCGTCCGCAGATCACCGAGGTCACGGGCGGACTGGGCCGCGCAGGGGTCAGCGGCACGGTGGCGCTGGAGGTGTGTCACGCCTCCGCCACGCCGGGAAAGCCCCTATGCGTCACGCGGCACACCATGCCCTTCGACCTGACGGTGGAGCTCACCGGCGAGGATGGCGAGCAGTTGGAAGCACGCGCCGTCGTCAAGGATGTGGCAGTCGTCAGTCAGGAGACCGCCGAGGGTCAGCGCACGCTGCGGGCGGAGGTGCTGCTCGGGCTGACCGCGTGGGCGGATCGGCAGGAGAATGTGACGGTGCTGAAGGATGCGTACACCACCGCGGGGGACGATCTGCGGCTGACCTGCGCGCCCGTTCGCTGCCGCACGGGGAACCGCTTTATTACTGCTGCCGAAAGTGGGAAGCTGATGCTGATGCTGCCCGAGGGCAGTCCGGCGGTGCGGACGGTGCTGTGTGGGTTTGTTTCGCCGGTGCTGACGGGTCGGGAGCAGATCGGCGGGCGGCTGACGGTGGAAGGGATGCTGGAGGTGACGCTGCTGTACATGACGGACGACAGCGCCGCGCCGGTGGCGATCTATCAAGAGGAGCCCTTCAGCATGACCTTTGCGGCGCAGACAGGGCCGGAGGATTTCCTTTCCCTGCGTGCGGGGGATGTGGACATGAGCGCGATCACCAGCGATCGGGTAGAAATGAAGTATATTCTGCACCTCACCGCCAGCGGCTTGGATACGCAGGAGGTGCAGATGGCGACGGAGGCGGAGCGGGTTTCCGCTGACAGTCCCAGCGACTGTCTGATACTTTATTTCACGCAGCCGGGCGAGGCTGTTTGGGACATTGCCCGCCGCTACCGTCTCCCTCAGTCTCAGCTTCTCGATCTCAACCCCGCTCTCCAATCCGCTCCCCCCGCCTCCGGCCAATCCGTTCTCGTATGGCACAGGGATGTGTAAGGTTTAGCGAGGGAGGGGGCTTCTCTGTAGAGAAGCCCCCTCCCTCG
>USCW01000123.1 GCA_900553315.1 uncultured Eubacteriales bacterium | reverse complement strand
GGCTGGGGGAGAGGCGCTTCTCTTAGAGAAGCGGCCTCTCCCCCAGAATTCTTGTTATTCCATTTTCTCGCACAGATCGCAGAAGGTGTCGATATCCTTTCGGATCAGCTCAAGGGACGCACGCCAGAAGTCTACGCTGTGTACGTCAATGCCTACGCTGGCGGCCACATTCGCTACCGTGTCACTGCCGCAGGAACGAAGCAGCTGGTTGTAAACCGGTACAAACGCATCGCCCTTTTGCAGATACTGCGCAAATACACCCTTACCAAACAAAAGACCAAAGGCATAGGGGAAATTGTAGAAGTTCAGGCCGGAGGAATAATAGTGGCTCTTGCAAGCCCACATGTAGGGATGACGAACATCCTTGTCCAAGCCGTCGCCATAGGACGCATCCTGCGCACGAAGCATCGCGTCCTTCAATTCGTCTACGCTCATGCTGTGATCGGCGCGGGTGTCTACGACCTCGCTCTCAAACAGGAAGCGGCTGTAAATGTCCACCACCGTCTGAGTGGCTTCCATCAGACTGCTTTCCAGCAGCGAGAACTGCTCCTCAGGGGACGCCTCGCGCAGCACCAGATGACTGAGCATCGTCTCGTTGAAAATGGAGGCTGTCTCTGCCAAAGGCATGGGCTCGTGCATCATAGAGAGGGGCAGGCCGGCCATCTGGCGGGCGTGTCATGCGTGGCCCAGCTCGTGCGCCAGCGTGCTGACATCGGAGAAGCTGCCCTGGAAGTTCGTCAGAATGCTGGAACGATTCGCCGTCGCAACGCTGGCGCAGAACGCACCGCCCGTCTTGCCGGGCTTGGGGAACATGTCGATCCAATGATGCTCAAAGGCATGGTCGATGAATTCGCCCATGGCGGGGGTGAACTTGCTCATTTCGCTGACCAGCTTGGCCCGAGCCTCTTCCACCGTGTAGGTTTTGCCAGCCTTGCCCACCGGCGCAAACAAATCGTAGAACGGCAGACCGTCCTTGTGGCCCAGATACGCGCCCTTCGCCCGCAAATAGCGGCGGAAATGGGGGAGATACTCACGAATGGCCGTCCACATGGCGTCCAGCGTTTCACGATCCATGCGGCTCTGATCCAGCGTCATGTCCAGCACATTGTCATAGCCTTCGGCTTCGGCAAGGGTGCGAGCCTCCATTTTGATGGAGTTCAGGCAGAAGGACATGGGCAGCTCCATTTTCTTGTAGGAAGCGATTTCCGCTTCATAGGCTTCCTTACGCACCGCAGGATCGGGATCATAGGCCATGCCGCGTACCGCAGAGAGCGGCAGCTCTTCGCCGCGATAGCTGACCAGATGCGTTGCGTCCAGCTTGTCCCGCAGCTGGGAGAACGCGCTGCCGCCGCTCAACTGCATTTTCAGAATCCACGGCTCAATGGTTTCGGGAATACTGTGCTTAAACGAGTGTGCGCTCCAGCGCAGGGCGAAGCCGACCTTCGTCAAGTCAGGAGAAGAAGCAATTACTTCATCAAGGTTTTCAATGCTGCCGACGTAGCGGGTTACGGCACTTTCCGTCAGGCTTACATCGTTGGACAGCACCATCAGCTTGTCCAGATTTTGCGCTGCGGCTTCGTTGGTCGCGTCTACGCTCATGGTGAGCTGGCAGAAGCTGAACAGACGATCCAGCTTATCCGATAACTCGTCGTCAGCCTTCACGATCTGCTCCAGCTTTTCCTTTGCGGGCAGGTCCGCTGTCACCGCCGCTGCAAGCTTCTTGTTGAGCTCCGGCAGCTCCGCCATATCTGCGGCAAATGCCGGGTCATTAAAGTCCTTGTACAGATAAGTCAAGTCCCAATCCCATGCCATGTGTTTATCCTCCTTATCAAAATAAAAAATCCAAGGGTGTATAGCCAAAGCTTTTCAGCCGCTTCATCCCTTCATCCCATGTGTGAGGATGGGTCAAATGCTCCGGCCTATGCGCGTCAACGCCCAACAGCACGTCGCCCGCATAGGGACGGACGTATTGCCAGAAGTTGTTGGATGGATAACCGCGCCACGGCCCTTCCAGCTGCATCAGCAAGCCCATCAAATTGTATTCCAACGGCATGTGATGAGCCTTCGCGCACAGAGCGATGTCACGCGCTGCATCCTGACAAACGCTGTTGAACTCATCCTCGCTGCGCTGGCTCATGAACAGGTCGGGGTGTGCGATATAGCGGAACATGCCTGTCTCCATGGCGGCAATGCAGCTTTCTGTATACCGCTTCACCCCGTCGTCTTCCTTGCAGGGCGGCGCGACGTAGGGGTTTGTTTCGTCGGTGTCGTTAAAATGTGCGCCGAGAATCAGATATTCCACGCCGCTGTCCAACAGACGGCGCAAATTGTCGGCGTAGCTTGGGAAATATTCACATTCAAGGCCGATGTGCAACTGAATCTGCCCGGCATATTTTTCACGCAGGGAGCGAATGGAGGCCACATAATCAGGAAGCTGATCCATGGACATACGCATATGGCTGACAAAATTGCTCCTGTAAGGCCATGGCGCATGATCCGCAAAGCCCAGCACGTCAAAGCCTGCGGTAATGGCCGCCTGTACAAAGGCTTCATCCTCACCGAAAGCGTGCTTGCATCGGGTGGTGTGTGTGTGATAATTGCATTTCAAGGGAATACGCGCTTCTTTCTCTAGCGTAGGGTTGCGGAGAAACCTGTTACATGTTGGGGCGCTGCTGTGCCAGCGCAGCGAGGCAGTTTTCCTTGCTGCGCTCAATATGCTTTTTCGTCAGCTTTTCCAGATGCTCCAAGTCCTTGCTTTCGATGTATTCCACCAGCTTGTAGTGTTCCTCGTGAGCCTGTACGCGGCGGTTCTCCTGACGGATGGCCATAGCGGAGAAACGGTTGATGAACTCATCCTGACTTTCGATGACGCGAAGGATGCGGTTCAGCCCGGAAATGCGGGTGATCTCGCTGTGGAAGGCGCGAGCCATGGGGGAAAGGTTCTCAATGTCGCCGCTTTCTAACATCTTGTCCATTTCGTGCAGCCGCTCCCGCAGAGAGGCGATGTCTGCCGGGGTCGCCTTTTCGATAATGGCGGGCAGGGTCAGCATTTCCAGCGCGTTGCGGATGGTGTAGATTTCGTCCACGTCCTCCATGGTGAACGCGCGCACGACAACGCCGCGGCGCAGCACATATTCCACCAGACCGTCCCGCTCCAGCTTGCGCAGGGCTTCCCGCAGGGGGGTACGGCTGATGTGGAGGCGTTCGGCGTAGTCCGTTTCAACAATGCGCTCGCCGGCGGGAATCTCGCCGGTAATAATGGCGTGCTTGAGCACTTCATAGGCAATTTCACGGATGGGCCGACTCTCCATCATGGGCTCGAAACGAAGCGTGGTCATGGGGCAGCAACTCCTTCACTCAGGTTACATCGTATAGGATCGGTGCGGGGCGGTTTGTATCAGCCCTGCACTTTGTATACAAGCATAAAACAGAAAAGGAACAATGTCAAGATAGGAAGGCTCGAGATGCTAAAAAAAGAGAAGTACGTCGAAAATTGCCTGTGCGGGAAAATCGGCATTGACAATTTTCGGGAAGGCTTTTATAATCAGTTTTGTAATGGCTGTGAAGAGAAGCGCATGACCATCATCCGTCCCAAAGAGAAGGGGAGCTTGGCTGAAAATCCCCCGGCGGCAGGTCATCAGGACACCTCGGAGCCTTTTCGTGAAAGCGAAACGTGTCCTCACGTTACAGGGGAAGCAGAGACGCCGCACGATTTCGGCGTGAAGCTGGGTGGCACCGCGAGCAGTATTCGCCCCATGCGCTTGATTGCGTGGGGCTTTTTCTATACCGCGATGCAGACAAAAGGAGGAAACAGCATGTTGACACAGGCGCCCCGGGGGACGAAGGACGTACTCCCACAGGACAGCTACCGCTGGCAGGCGGTGGAGGCGAAAATGCGCGAGGCTGCGGCGCTGGCCGGGTATCGTGAGGTGCGCACCCCCGTGTTTGAGCATACGGAGCTTTTTGCCCGCGGCGTGGGCGATACCACGGATATTGTGCAGAAGGAAATGTACACCTTCAAAGATAAGGGCGACCGCTCCATCACCCTGAAGCCGGAAGGAACGGCGGGTGTGGCGCGTGCGTTCTTGGAAAGCAATCTGTATGCAGAGGCGCTGCCCTGCAAGATGTATTATCTGGACGCGCCGATTTTCCGCTATGAAGCGCCGCAGAACGGCCGTTTGCGCGAGCATCACCAGTTTGGCCTGGAATGCTTCGGTGCGCCGGAGGCGACTACGGACGCGGAGCTGATTCTGCTGGCGTATCGGCTGGTAAGCAGTCTCGGAGTGAAGAATCTGTCTGTGCGGATCAACTCCATCGGCTGCCCCAACTGCCGTCCGGCCTATCATCAGGAGTTGAAGAGCTTCTTGTCCGGCAAGGTGGACGAGCTGTGCTCCACCTGCAAAACCCGCTATGAGCGCAACCCCCTTCGCGTACTGGACTGCAAGGAAAAGCATTGTCAGGAGCTGGTGGCGGATGCGCCCTCCATGCTGGATCTGCTGTGTCCGGACTGCAAAAAGCACTTTGAGGAGCTGCAAGCGTGCCTGACGGCGGCGGGCATTCCCTATGTGGTGGACAGCCGCATTGTGCGCGGCCTGGATTACTATACCAAGACAGTGTTTGAGCTGGTAACGACCACGCCTGACGGCAATCTGACCGTGTGCGGCGGCGGACGCTATGACAACCTCGTGGAGCAGTTGGGCGGCCCGTCCATCCCGGCGGTGGGCTTCGGCATGGGTATTGAGCGTCTGCTGATGCTGCTGGACAGCGAAGGGATCGAACTGCCTCGCCCGAATACGCTGGACGTGTTCGTAACCTATATGGGCGATGCGAAGCTCCCGGCCTTCCAGTTGGTGGAGCATCTGCGGGAAGCGGGTGTGAAGGCGGACATGGATCATTGCGGCCGGAGTTTGAAGGCGCAGTTCAAGTTTGCCAATAAGACCGGCGCACCTATTACCGCAACGCTGGGTGAGGAAGAGATCCAGCAGGGCGTGGTGAAGCTGCGCGATATGAATACCCGCGAGGAGAAGGTTGCGCCCATTGCGGACGCCGCGGCGGCTGTGCGGGAAATGCTGAATAAGTAAGGAGAGACGAGCTATGATGCAGAATCGAACCCATACCTGCGGCGAGCTTCGCGCCGAGCACGCGGGCCAGCATGTGCAAATCTGCGGCTGGATGGAGAACATTCGTGAGGTCAGCGCCAATCTGGCGTTTCTGGTGCTGCGGGATTTCTACGGCACGACGCAGGTCGTTGTGGAGTCCGAAGAGATGAACCGCGTGGTTTCCGAACTGAACAAGGAGAGCGTGCTGTGCGTGAAGGGCACCGTGCGCGAGCGCTCCAGCAAGAATCCCAACATGCCTACCGGCGACATTGAGGTGGTGCCGGAGTCCATCGAGGTGCTGGGCCGCTGCCGCTACAACGCCCTGCCCTTCGAGATCAACCGCAGCCGCGAGGCCGACGAGACCCAGCGGCTGAAGTACCGCTATCTGGACCTGCGTAACC
>USCW01000122.1 GCA_900553315.1 uncultured Eubacteriales bacterium | reverse complement strand
CTTCGGGAGGGAGCGCGAGGGAGGGGCTTCTCGCAGAGAAGCCGCCTCCCTCGCATCTCTTTCACTTCTTATTCGTCAAAATTCATTTGTTCGAATTGTTCGCGGGTGATGAGGACTTGGCGTGGCTTCGCTCCGGCGGCGGTGCTGATGATGCCGCGACGGGTCATCTCGTCAATTAAGCGACCTGCCCGGGCATAACCAATGCGCATCCTGCGCTGAAGCATCGAAATCGAGGTCTGCCCGTCCATGATCGCCATCTCGATCGCGTCAGGAAGCAGCGGGTCTACTCCGTCCGTCGTGTTTCCTGCGTCCACCACGTCCGCACCGCCGTCCTGCTCCGCCGCGCTCTGCTCCAGCGTCTCCAACACATCCGGGTCATAGTCCGCCTGACTGTGCTGACGAATGAAGTCCGTCACACGATTGACCTCGCTGTCCGTCAGGAAGCAGCCCTGCACACGAATGGGCGTAAATTCACCATTGGGCAAGTACAGCATGTCGCCATAGCCCAGCAGCTTTTCCGCACCGTTGCGATCCAGAATCGTCCGGCTGTCCACATTGCTGGATACCTTGAACGCAATGCGGCTGGGAATGTTCGCCTTAATCAAGCCTGTAATAACGTCCACCGAAGGCCGCTGCGTAGCCACCACCAAATGAATGCCCGCCGCACGAGCCAGCTGTGCCAACCGGCAAATGTATTCCTCGACTTCCTTCTTGCAGCTCATCATCAGATCGGCCAGCTCATCGATCACGATCAGAATACGCGGCATGGGCGTTTCGCCCTCTTCCAGCGAAGCGTTGTAGCCCGTGATCTCACGCACACCGCGATCTGTGAATTTCTGATAGCGCTCCATCATCTCCGTTACCGCCCAGCTCAGCGCCCCCGCCGCCTTGTGCGGGTCGCTGACCACAGGAATCAGCAAGTGCGGAATGCCATTGTAGCATTGCAGCTCAACCACCTTGGGGTCCACCAGAATCATACGCACCTGTTCGGGCGTGGAGCGGAACAGAATAGAGTTAATCATCGCGTTCACGCATACGGATTTACCGCTGCCCGTCGCACCGGCGATCAGCAGATGCGGCATCCGCGCCAGATCGCACACAATGGGCAGGCCCGCAATATCCTTGCCCAAGGCCACGCCCAGCGGCGAGGAAAGCTCCTTCATTTCGCGGGTTTCCAGCACCTCGCGCAGCGTCACGGGCGTGACCTTCTTGTTCGGCACCTCCACGCCCACCAGCGACTTGCCGGGGATGGGGGCTTCGATACGCACCGACTTGACCTCCATGTTCATGGCTATGTTGCGGTCAAGCTCCGTGACCTTGTTGACCTTGATGCCCGCCGCCATTTCCAGCTCGAAGCGGGAAATCGCGGGGCCATGGGTGATGTGCTTCACATGGGCGGGAATCTTGAAGGACTTCAGCGTATCCTCCAGCCGCTGCGCACGGAAGGAATCCTCCTCCGCTCCCGCAGGGTTCGGCGGCTGAGGCGCTTTTAACAGCGCCATGCTGGGATACACATAAGGAACCGGCGCAGGTTCCTCCTCCATGTGCTCCTCTGGCTCGTTACGCCGCGGCGGCAGCTTCAGCTCCGGCTCCCATGCCTCCGTGGGCTGAGAACGGTTCGGCTGAAGCACCGGCACGCGCATGGTTGCCGAGGTTGCCGCTGCGCCGTCCGCTTGATACCGTGCCTGCAAGCGCTGCTCCTGCTGACGGACGGAGGGCTGCACCGCCTGTCCTACCTCGGGCGTTTCCTCCGTCCACGAGGGCTTCGGCTGCTGAAGCTCCCGCACCGGCTGAGGTGCGGAAGCAGACACGACCTCCACGGGTTCGCTCTGCTGCATGGCCCGCAGACGACGGGTGATGGGCGTTTCCTCCTCCACATGAGGCTTCGGCTGAGGCGCCTCCTGCACGGCGGGTGTGGGCGCTTCCCACGGCGGCATTTCCTGCGGCGCGGGCTGCGGATACGTCTCCTGCGCAGGTACGTAGGCTGGGGCCTGTGCCGCCGTCTGCGGCGGATACTGCACCTGCGCCATCGGAGGCTCATAGGGTGCGGCGGCAGGCGCTGCATACGGTTCCGCAGGCATGTTCCACACTGCGGAATCCTCCTGCGCTACGGGCGGCCATAACGGCTCCTCGATCGGCTCTGCCGTCGCATTTGCGGACTTGTTCTTGGCCTTTTCGTTCTTGCGACCGAAAATCTTCGATTTCTTTGGCCGCTGACTGGACGCGGAACGCTGCTGCATCAGCTGCTGCTGATCGGCGTATTCCTCATAAATACCGCTGCTTTCCACGGGCGTATACTCGTCCTGATAAGGCGTGGAGGGCATGAATCCCTTCGTCTGGGGCACATCGCTCTCCGCGGGGGGAGTTTCATAGCCCTGCGCGTTCCGGCCATACTGCGAAGGCGCGTAATCCTGCGCGTATCCCGATTGCTGCTGTCCCTGCGGCGGGTAATAGCCCTGTCCGGGCTGCTGATAGGAAGCGTAGGGCTGCTGGTACCCTTGCCATGGCTGCTGAGGCTGCTCCTGCGCTGTGCGGTTCATGGCGGCTTGCTGCTGCCGACGCGCCGCCTCCTGCTTGCGTGCGGCTTCCTGCTGCAACATGTAGTTCATTTCCCGCTGGTTGAGCATCTCCTGCTGGGCTTGATCCGCCTGGCGCGCTTGCTCCTTGTGACTGCGGAGCTTCGCGGCCAGCTTGCGCACATCCAGCCGGAACAGCAGCGCACCGCAGGCCAGAATCCCCACGATCGTCACAATGCTTCCGCCCACTACGTCCAGCGCCTTCCACAAGGGCCAGCTGAGTAGCATTCCCAGCAGACCGCCGCCCATGTGGCTGTTCACGCCGGTGTTGTAGGCCTGTGCCAGAAAGGCCTCATACGCATCCGGGGCTGAAATATAGCTCTTCTGCATGTTGACCTGACGAATAAAGGTCATCAGCGACACTGCGGGCGCACCCGTGGTGGACAGCAGATTCATCAGCGTCAGCAGCAGCAGATACAGCACCATGGAAAAGCCCCACGCACGCAGCGAGGGCTTCACCCGAGTGGAAATAATCACCAATACGCCGCCCCAGATCGGCGCGACCGGCAGCAGAAACGCCAGTCCTCCCGCCAAGCCGTAGCAGATCTGCCGCATTCCCGCGAAAACAGCTCCGCTGATGGAAACGGCCACCGACAAAAAGATCAGCACCCCCAGCGCGATCAGCGTCAGCCCGATGATGTATCTCACCAGCAGCTGATCGCTGCTCCATTGTGTCTGCGCCGGTTTCTTCTTCTTGCTTTGTGCCGCCATCTTCTAAATGTCCTCCCGCGTATCCTATCCTTTTTTATTGGATAATACTTTATTGAGTAATAAAGATATTCCGCAGCACACCCTCTGCGTCCGCATGGAGCCGCAGCTGATGCCCGCCATCGTTATAATAATCGCTGGTACCGGTTTCAAGATTATACGCATACGCGTCGTCCTCATTCAGCGCCACCGAAGCGTCCGGCTCTCCCAACACCGCACGCCATTCCGCCTGCGTCGTGCTGCCAATGCATAGTCCATAGAAATTCGCCCGATCGGCGCGAATCCCCTGCACCACGCTGTTTTCCCATCCGTCGGTCAGCGCGTCCGTCAGCAGATATGTTCCACGGAATGCGCCGTCCTCCAATTGGAAGAATCGCCCGCCGGGATAATAATCCGGGTCGATCAGCAGATCATAGTTTTCGATCAGCTCACCGAGGGAGTCCCCCACCTTCGCGGGCACGCCGGGAAGCTGTCCCGCTTCCACCGCCGTGCGGATCGCGTCCACGCTGCTTTCCGAGAGTGTCAGCACATCCTCCGCCCCCAGACGCGTCAGCACGGTGCCCTCGCCCAGCTTCAAATAGTCCCGCAGCTCGTCATACAGCAGCGTCACCTTGCCCGCCAGACCGCCCAGCGTGGTGAAATGCTCCAAGTCATAATAGAAGGTAATGCCTTCCGCACTCAGGCCGAAGGTCTCCGGCAGCGGCGTTAGGCTGCTGACCTCCAAGTGGGCGGACAGCTCCGGCGACACGCGCTGGTCAATATACGCCGTGATAGCCTCCTTGGCCGCGTCCACATCCGTGAACAGGTCGTCCAAGGTAAGGGGCTGCCCTGTCGTCAAGTCCATATTGAGCGTGACCCACTCATGGGTGAACCCGCTGTCCCGCAGCGCCCCCTGCGCAGAAAAGGTCACGCTGAGAACGTCGCCGTGCAGCAGCGCTTCATAGCCCTGCCGCAGTCCCACGGTATCCTCAGGCAGGCTTTGCAGCCGCGTGATACGTTCCTCTACCTCTCCCGCAGCAAGAATAGCCGTGTTGACCTGCTGCTGCACGACCGCGTCCGGGTAATCCGATAACTGCGGATAGCTGACGAAGCCGTTGGGCGTATCTACCTGCTGGCGAAGCAGCATCGGCGTTGGCGTTTTCTCCGCAAAAGCGCAAGCGCCGCACAGCAGCGCCATCATCAATCCGAAACAAAGCAAGCGTTTCATCCGCATAATTCTACCTCCAAGCTTGTATTATTGTACAACAATTAACGAATTATCGCAAGCAAACCCTGCACGCGAAGGCTTGTCTGTCTCTGTCGAAGGCTCGGCAAACCGTGATTGTAAAACATTTCTGCAAGTCTTTCCGTGCCTTGACAGCCCCTGTAAATTGGCATATACTGGTTTCATTGCACGGTATACAAAAGGAGGCCCTTTTCCATGACAGTTCATCGTTTCTTTGCGTTTCTGCTTGCTGTAACGCTTGCTTTTGCGATGCTTTCCCCTGCCTTGGCGGAGGAAACCGCAGCGCCAGACGCAACCGCAGCGCCGGCAACGGCGCAGGACGCCACGCTCACCGATGCGCAGCGGCTTGTGCGCGGGTATGACGCTGATTTGGGTTACATCTACATCAATTACGGCCGCTATCCCTACGAGGCGGACGGCACCGTTGCGCCCATTCTCTGGCGGGTGTTGGGCGTTGATGAAGATGGCTACGCCCTGCTGCTGACGGAGTATGTGATTGATTTCGCCATGTATCACGAGAAAAAAGTGACCATTGAGGAATGGAAGGGCAACACGATCTATCACACGCTGAACGATGAAATGCGCAAGGTGATGTTCACCGACGAGGAGCTTTCCGCCGTGCTGTACACGGATGAGAAGGGCTGGCTTTACTATCTGGACAACGAGGATTACCGCAACACGGCTTATGGTTTCCGGCATTGGCAGCTGAAGCCGCAGAAGGAGCGCGAGTGCAAGCCCACACCCTATGCCATGACGCATCCTCACGCGTGGAAGGATCGCTCCAACGGCTGCACGTGGTATTTCTCCACCGGTGTTCCCCGCCGCGGTTTCCACAATCTGATCGGTTACGACGGTCACACATCCACCGCGGCCAACAACCGTTACGGCGGTGTTCGCTGCGCCTGCAAGCTAGACCTCTCCAAGCTGGACCACGTCTCCGGCGAAGGTACGCTAGAAAATCCATACACGTTTGAGGTTATAGAGTGAGTGATTGCGAGGGAGGAGCCTTTTCTGAAGAAAAGTCTCCTCCCTCGCGCTC
>USCW01000121.1 GCA_900553315.1 uncultured Eubacteriales bacterium | reverse complement strand
CCATCCGGCACGGCCTTACGGATATCATGCCCGCCCTGTGCAATGTGGACTATGCGTCCATGGAGCTGCTGCATGCCAAGCTCGTGCGGACAACTACCTGCGTGGACGGCTGCCGATGCGATTATACCATCTGCGGCGATCAGGACCCGTATGTAAAAGAACATCCCGAATATCGGAATGAGGCGGGCTTCAGGAGAAACAAATAAAAACGCAATGCAAAGGCGGTGAGACAAATGGAAACCTTTCTTGGAATCATGATCCCTTTCTTGGGAACAGCACTGGGCTCGGCCTGCGTGTTCTTTATGAAAAAATCACTCGGTGTTTCGGTGCAGCGCGCCCTTGCGGGCTTTGCCGCCGGGGTGATGGTGGCGGCGTCGATATGGAGCCTGTTGATTCCCGCTATTGAGCAGTCGGAGGGCATGGGCAAGCTGTCCTTCCTCCCTGCCTTTATCGGCTTCTGGGTCGGCGTGCTGTTTTTGCTTTTGCTCGACCATCTGATTCCCCACCTTCATGTAGGAAGCAATCAGGCAGAGGGACCGAAAAGCAGGCTGGGCCGCACCACGATGATGGTGCTGGCAGTGACCCTGCATAACATTCCGGAGGGCATGGCGGTAGGCGTCATGTACGCGGGCTTCCTTGCGGGGAATACACAGATCACGGCGGCAAGCGCGCTTGTCCTGTCCCTTGGCATCGCCATTCAGAATTTTCCCGAGGGTGCGATCATCTCCATGCCGCTGCGGGCGGAGGGCGAGAGCAAGGGCAGGGCGTTTCTCGGCGGCGTGCTCTCCGGCGTGGTGGAGCCTATCGGCGCAGTGCTGACGCTTTTTGCGGCGCAGCTGGTGATCCCGGCGCTGCCGTATTTTCTGAGCTTTGCGGCTGGCGCCATGCTCTATGTGGTGGTGGAGGAGCTGATTCCCGAAATGTCGCAGGGAAAGCACTCAAACATCGGCACGATTTTCTTTGCCGTGGGCTTCAGCGTCATGATGACGCTGGATGTGGCGCTGGGATAGTATAAAATGTGTCACTCCCGTTGACAAACCAAATCTACGCGGTTATAATATACCAGTGGTATGTACTGCTGGTATATCAGGAGGCGTAGGAAATGGAACGAACGGAAACCCAGAGGAGGATCCTCGAAGTTGGGAAAAAAGAATTTCTGGAAAAAGGCTTCAAGGACGCATCTCTGAACCAAATTGTCGCGGAGGCAGGCTTCACGAAGGGTGCATTCTACGGCTACTACCCGGATAAGACCGCTCTGTTTGAAGACCTTGTGGGCGAGACCGCAAGCGAGCTGCTCACCCGCTTCAAGGCGGCACAGGACGATTATTTTGACCTCGTCCCGGAGGGAAAAGCAAAAGACAGTCTGGCACTCTCCACCCAGCATCTGCACGAGTTTGTCGCGTTCATGTACGACCATTTTGACGAATTCAAGCTGATTCTTTGCCGTGCGGATGGAACGGGCTACACGGATTTCATCGAGGTGCTGGTGGAGCTGGAGGTCGATCGATCCGAAGAATACTACGCCCTCCTCAGAAAAAACGGTATGCTCTCCGGGAGCATGACCCGTCAGCTTCATCACATGATCACAAGGGCCTACTTTACGGCGGTGTGTGAAACCATCGTCCACGACATGCCGAGAGAGGAAGCCATGAAATACGTCGATGAACTGGCTATCTTTTTCCACTCCGGCTGGAGCGGACTTTTAAGGCTCGAATGAGCCTTAAAAAAATAACTGTCGGTTAGTCATCTCTAACCGGAGCAGCGTATCCTCCAACAAACCTATATCTTTTAAGAAAGGAACACGGAATATGAGCAAACAGAGAAAAGAAAAGCATCCGCCGGTGCTGGGCAGGCTGCTGGCATATGCCGGATGGCATAAGTGGCTGTCCGTATTGGGCTGCGGGCTGTCCGGCGTTTCGGCGGCAGTCGGCATTTTCCCGTTCGTCTTTGTCTGGTACGCGGCCAGAGGCATTTTAACGCCGGGAGGCGGCGTTCCGGCAGGGCTTGCCCGCTACGGCTGGTATGCGCTGGCGGCGGCACTTCTGAGCGCGGCGATCTATTTCGCCGGGCTCATGTGTACGCACCTTGCGGCCTTCCGGGTGGCGACGAATATGCGAAAGGCGGCGGCCGCCCATCTCATTGACCTGCCGCTGGGGTACTTTAACGCCAACCTCACGGGGCGGCTGCGCAAGCAGATCGACGACAACGCGGCACTGACAGAAACGCTCCTTGCCCACACCATCCCCGACGCGGTGGGCGGGATCGTAACGCCGATACTGGCGGTGGGGCTGCTCTTCGTCTTTGACTGGCGCATGGGGCTCGCCTGCCTGATTCCCATGATCATCGGGCTTGTCTGCCTGATGAGCATGATGACTGGGACGGGCATGAAGTTCTTTGAGGAATACCAGCGGGCAGGAGAGCGAATTTCCGCCGAGGCCACGGAGTATGTCCGGGGTATCCCGGTGGTGAAGGTGTTCCAGCAGACGGTTTACTCCTTCAAGAGCTTTCATGCCGCCATCCTCAGCTACCGCGACCTTGCCAGCGGCTACGCCATGATGTGCCGTATGCCCTACACGCTGCTTACGGTGGTGCTGAACGCCATGTTCCTGTTTCTCATGCCCTTGGGAATGGTTCTCATCGGCGGCGCGGCAGACGGCTGGGCGGTGCTGGCCGATCTGGTGTTTTACATCTTCTTCGCGCCCCAGCTTGCCTTTATGATGGAACGGCTGATGTACGCGGCCAACGCGCAGATGGAGGCCGCCGAGGCGGTGAACAAGCTGGAGGCCATATTGAAGGAGTCCCCCCTTCCCGAGCCTGCGGCGGACAGCGGAAGCAAGCCCGCGGACAGCAGCATTTCCTTTGAGAATGTCACCTTTTCCTATGACGGCGCGGACAGGTCCGCGCTGACGAATGTGAGCTTCCATCTGCCGCAGGGAGAGGCGTGGGCGTTGGTGGGCCCCTCCGGCGGCGGCAAGACCACCATCGCCCGGCTGATCCCGCGCTTTTTCGACGTGCAGGCAGGGGCGGTGCTCCTGGGCGGACGGGATGTGTGCAGCATCCCCACCGCGGAGCTGATGGAGCAGATCTCCTTTGTCTTTCAGGAGGTGAGGCTCTTCAAGAAGAGCATCCGCGACAACATCCGCGCCGCCAGACTGGACGCAACGGAGGAGGAGATATTACACGCGGCGCAGCTTGCTCAGTGCGGCGATATTCTGGAAAAGACCCCGGGCGGGCTGGACGCCGTGATCGGCGCCAAGGGCGTGCATCTCTCCGGCGGTGAGATGCAGCGCATTGCGCTGGCGAGGGCGATCTTAAAGGACGCACCCATCGTGGTGCTGGATGAGGCCAGCTCCTTTGCAGACCCGGAGAACGAGGCGAAGATACAAAAGGCCTTCGAGGCGCTGATGAAGGGCAAGACCGTGCTGATGATCGCCCACCGCCTGTCCACGGTGCGGAACATGGATCGCATCCTTGTCGTCCGGGACGGCGAGATCGCCGAGGCGGGAAAGCACGACGAGCTGCTCGAAAAGGGCGGCGTATACGCCGCCATGTGGGAGGAATACCAAAAGGCCGCGCAGTGGAAGGTAGGAGGTGCCGCATGATCGAACGCATCCAAAAAAAATACGCCATGACGGAGAAGGGCGCAAAAGACTATGTGGCCGCCGTATTCTGGTCCGTACTGGTCAACATCAGCAAAATGCTGCCGGTGGGCGTGCTGGCCACGGCGCTCTCCAGCATTGTCGAGGCGCTGACAAACGGCGCCGACCCAAGGGCGGGGCTTACGCGCTTTCTGGTCGCGGGCGTCCTTGCCCTCGCCGCGCTCTTTGTGACCTTCCTGATCCAGTACAAGGCCCTATACGAAGCCACCTACCGGGAGAGTGCCAACCGCCGCATCCGGCTGGCGGAGGTGCTGCGCCAGCTCCCGCTGTCCTTCTTCGGAAAACGTGACCTGACTGACCTGACCACCACCATCATGGGGGATACGGAGACGCTGGAAAAGGCATTCTCCCACTTTTACCCCGCCATGCACGGCGCGCTCATCTCCACGGCGCTGATTTCCGCAGGCATGCTGCTTTACGACTGGCGGATGGCACTGGCTCTTTTGTGGGTGGTGCCTGCGTCGCTGCTGATGGTCTATCTCTCCCGGCGCATGGAAAAGCGGCATATAAAGAAGGGCCTCGTCACCCGCCGCGCGGCCACCGACGCCATGCAGGAGGCACTGGAGTGCGCGCCGGAGATCAAGGCGTGCAACCAAAAGGCGCGGTATATCGCTGACCTGAACCGCAGGCTGGACGAGGCAGAGCAGGACACCATCCGGGGCGAGCTGTTCACAGGCTCCGTAGTCACGGCGGCGCAGTCTTTCCTAAAGCTGGGTATCGCCACCACCGTCCTCACGGGGGTGACGCTCATGAGCCGCGGCGACCTGGCGCTGATCCCGTTTCTGATGTTCCTTATCGCCGCCACCCGGGTATATGACCCCATCGGTTCCATGTTTGCCAACATGGCAGCGGTTTTCGCCTGCGAGGTGCGCATCGAGCGTATGAAAGAGATCGAAAATGAAAAGCGCATGACCGGTATGACTGAATATGATCCCGACGGCTACGACATCCGCTTTGAGCATGTGACCTTTGCCTACCGGGAAAAAGAGGACGTGCTAAGGGACGTCTCCTTTACGGCGAAGCAGGGGCAGGTGACGGCGCTGGTGGGACCCTCCGGCGGCGGCAAATCCACGGCAGCCAAGCTGGCAGCCCGCTTCTGGGACCCGGCGGAGGGAACGGTGCGGCTGGGCGGCGTGGACGTGTCCACGGTAGACGGCGAGGCACTGCTGAAAAACTACGCCATCGTATTTCAGGATGTGGTACTGTTTGCGGATACCGTGATGGAAAACATCCGCCTCGGCAAGCGGGACGCCACCGACGAGGAGGTGCTGGCGGCGGCGAAGGCGGCGCAGTGCGACGCCTTTGTATCCAAGCTGCCGGACGGCTACCATACCTTGATCGGGGAAAACGGCTCCCGGCTCTCCGGCGGTGAGCGGCAGCGCATCTCCATTGCCCGCGCCATCTTGAAGGACGCGCCGGTGATTTTGCTGGACGAGGCCACGGCCTCGCTGGACGTGGAAAACGAAACGGCGGTGCAGGCGGCATTGTCCGGGCTTATCCGGGATAAGACGGTGCTCATCATCGCGCACCGTATGCGTACCGTCATGAACGCCGATCAGATCGTTCTGCTCTCCGGCGGCCGCGTGGTTGAGATGGGTTCTCCCGCGGAGCTGCTGAAAAAGAACGGCCTGTTCCGCCACATGGCGCAGCTCCAGAGCGAGAGCCTGGAGTGGACGGCGTAGAACGCTGCGGGATAAACAGGATTCCAAGTGCAATATTGGAAAACGAAGTGTCGAAAACAAGGAGGCGTTTATGAAAGAAACAAATAAATGGTCTGTCAGGGATGTGATCACCACGGTGCTGCTTTCGGCGGTGCTGATCGTGATCCAGCTCGTCGTCAATATGGTCTGCATGGCCAACGACTTTGTCAGCATGGTGCTGTCGGTGGGGAT
>USCW01000120.1 GCA_900553315.1 uncultured Eubacteriales bacterium | reverse complement strand
TTTATGGCGTGATCACGCTGGCGGTAAGCTGGGGAGCCTGGGCGATTTTAGCGGCTATTGCCGTGGCTGTGCCTGTTTACGGCGGCGTATTGCTGGGCATCGGTCTGGGACTGATCCTGCGGGGCGGCGCAACCACCGGCGGTACGGACATGGTGGCTCGCATGGTGCATAAGCGGCTGCCGTTTATCTCCGTGGGCGTGTTCCTGCTGCTGATCGACTGCGCGGTGGTGGTGCTGGCGGGTATCTGCGTGGGCCTGAACGAGGGGCTGTACGCGATGATCTCCATTGCGGTGTCCTCCAAGCTGATCGACGTGGTGATGGCGGGCTTGAGCCAGACCCGCGCGTGCTACATCATTACCTCCGCCACGGACGCGGTGACACAGCGTATTATGAAGGAAATGGATCGCGGCGTGACCCACCTAATGGCGAAGGGCGCATATTCCGGGAAGGAGCGCCCCGTGGTGCTGTGCGTGCTGTCCAGCCAGGAGGTGGCCCGCCTGAAGGACATTGTGCGCGAAGAGGACGAGAAGGCCTTCATGTTTGTCACCGGCGCGCATGAGGCGCTGGGCGAGGGCTTCTCAAAGCTCAGCGGCGAGGACTGAAAAAGCACGAACAATTCACTATAGGAAGACGAAAAAAATTAAGAAAGGACCGTTCAGCCCCTTTTCAAACCGCACGGTTACTGCTATAATGGATAAGGAGCATTTCAATGCTTACACAACGAGAGGAGAATCTACAACCATGAAGAAGCTCGTTTCTCTCATCCTGGCGGTTGCCATGGTGCTGTGCGTGCTGTCCTTCGCGTCTGCGGAAGAGACCTATCGCGTGGCCATGATCACCGACTCCGGCGACATTACTGACCAGTCCTTCAACCAGACCACCTACGAGGCCTGCAAGGCCTTCTGCGAGGAGAACGGCCTGGACTTCAATTACTTCAAGCCCACCGGCGACTCCGACGCGGAGCGCATTGCGCAGGTGGAAGCGGCCATCGACGAGGGCTACAATGTCATCGTGATGCCCGGCTACCTGTTCGCTGCGGCGATCGGCGAGTGCCAGCCCCTGTACCCCGAGGTGAAGTTCATCGCGCTGGATGTCAGCGAGTATGACCTGACCAGTGCGGGCGTTGACCTGAGCAAGGCGAACAACCTGTTCAGCGCTGTGTATCAGGAAGAGCTGTCCGGCTACATGGCCGGCTATGCTGCTGTGAAGCTGGGCTACAAGAAGCTGGGCTTCCTGGGCGGCATGGAGGTTCCCGCTGTGCAGCGCTTCGGCTACGGCTTCGTGCAGGGCGCGGATGCTGCGGCTGTGGAGCTGGGCATTGCGGCCGATGTGACCTGCGAGTATGTGTACGGCGGCCAGTTCTATGGCGACGCTGACATCACCGCTTACATGGACAACTGGTACTCCACCAAGGGTGTGGAGGTTGTCTTCGCCTGCGGCGGCGGCATCTACACCTCTGCGGCTGAGGCTGCTGCCAAGGTTGGCGGCAAGCTGATCGGCGTTGACTCCGACCAGTCTCCCATCATCGACACCTACGGCGAGGGCATGACCGTGACCTCTGCCATGAAGGGTCTGGCTGCTACCGTGAAGACCCTGCTGACCGATACCGCTGCGGGCAACTTCGACAAGCACGCTGGCAAGGTTGAGAATCTGGGTCTGGTGTCCGGTGAGGACATGGACGCCAACTATGTTGGTCTGCCCATGGAGACCACGCAGTGGAGCGACAGCTTCACCAAGGACGACTATGTCGCGCTGGTGAAGTCCATGGTTGACGGCACCGTGACCGTGTCCAGCGACATCACCGCTGAGCCCGCCACCACCATCGCCGTGACCTACAACGGCAGCGTGAAGTAATTCACATATGGCTCCATTCCGGGAGGCGGAAACGTCTCCCGGCTTTTGACAAAAGCCCCCGCGCCTCCCTTTCTCCCTTGGAAAGAGGGAGAGCGGGGGTTTTTGTCAGAATTTGGAGACTGCGCTTGACCCTGCACAACAGAACATCAGGCGACGAAAGAGGCCGAACTGTCCAAGCATGGCGGCCGCTCGCAGTCACTTTTTCGACACGCGGTAGGAGGTATGCTTCGTGGAGAACCGGTTCGCCAAGGCAAGCGACGGCATGGGGGAAAACACGCCCTACGCCATCGAAATGCTGAATATCACCAAGCGTTTCCCCGGAATCATTGCCAACGACAATATCACCCTGCAATTACGGCGCGGCGAAATTCACGCCCTGCTGGGTGAAAACGGCGCGGGCAAGTCCACGCTGATGAGTGTGCTTTTCGGCCTGTATCAGCCGGAAGAAGGCACCATCAAGAAGGATGGCAAGGTCGTTTCCATTAAAAACCCCAATGACGCTACGGCGCTGGGCATCGGCATGGTGCATCAGCATTTCAAGCTGGTGGAGTGCTTCACGGTGCTGGACAACATCATCATGGGCGTGGAGCCCACGAAGATGGGCTTTCTGCAAAAGAAGGAAGCCCGCAGAAAGGTGATGGAGCTGTCCGAGCGCTACGGTCTGCATGTGGACCCTGATGCGAAGATCGAGGACATCACTGTGGGTATGCAGCAGCGCACGGAAATTTTGAAGATGCTCTATCGGGACAATGAAATTTTGATTTTCGATGAGCCGACCGCCGTGCTGACCCCGCAGGAGATCGACGAGCTGATGCAGATCATGCGTAATCTGGCGGCAGAGGGCAAGTCCATCCTGTTTATTTCCCATAAGCTGGCGGAGATCATGGCGGTGTCTGACCGCTGCACCGTGCTGCGCAAGGGCAAGTATATCGGCACGGTGAACACGAAGGACACCACCGCGCAGGAGTTGTCCGCCATGATGGTGGGCCGCAACGTAAACTTCCATGTGGAAAAGGAAGACAAGGAGCCCGGCAAGGTCATCCTCAAGGTGGAAAATATGACCGTGGCTTCTCACTTGCATAAGAACAACGCCGTGAAGAACGTGTCCCTTGAGGTGCGTGCGGGTGAGATCGTCTGTCTGGCAGGCATTGATGGCAACGGCCAGACGGAGTTTGTGTATGGCCTGACGGGTCTTGAACCGCTGGTCAGCGGCAAGATCACGCTGAACGGCAAGGACATTACCAACGCGCCCATCCGTGAGCGTTCCGTCAGCGGCGTGAGCCACATTCCCGAGGATCGTCACAAGCACGGTTTGGTGCTGGATTACTCGCTGGAGGATAACATCGTGCTCCAGCGCTATTTCGAGCCGGAGTTCACCAAGGCGGGCTTCCTTCGTCGCAAGAATATCCGGGAGTATGCGGATCGGCTGATCGAGCAGTACGATATTCGCTCCGGTCAGGGGCCTGTGACCATTGCCCGCAGCATGTCCGGCGGCAACCAGCAGAAGGCTATTGTGGCCCGCGAGATCGACCGTGATCCGCAGCTGCTGATCGCTGTGCAGCCCACCCGCGGACTGGACGTGGGCGCCATTGAGTACATCCACAAGCAGATCGTCGCGGCCCGCGACGCGGGAAAGGCGGTGCTGCTGGTTTCGCTGGAAATGGACGAGGTGCTGGATGTTTCCGACCGCATCCTCGTCATGTATGAGGGCGAGATTGTGGGCGAGCTGAACCCGAAAAAGACCACGGCGGAAGAAATGGGTCTGTACATGGCAGGCGCCAAGCGGGAGGAGCGGTAAGCAATGGAAAAGAAGACGCGCAAGAGCTTTTTACAGTTGCCCGGCGTGCAGACCATTCTGGCGTCGCTGCTGTGCATCATGCTGGGACTGCTGGTCGGCTTCGTGGTGCTGCTGCTGATCAATCATACAGTGAATCCCGATACGGGTACGCTGTACGCATGGGAAGCCATCGTTGTCATTGTAAAGAACTTCTGGAAGTACAACAGCGAGGCGGCTCAGATGAAGTATCTGGGCAACACGCTGGTGAAAACAGCGCCGCTTTTGATGTGCGGCCTGTCGGTGTTGTTTGCGTATAAGGTCGGCCTGTTCAACATCGGTGCGGCGGGCCAGTACGTGGTGGGCGCGGGTGCGGCGCTGTATTGTGCGCTGGCATGGAACATGCCGTGGTATGTGTGTCTGCTGGCGGCGGCGCTGGCCGGTGCGCTGCTGGCGTGTATCTCCGGTGCGCTGAAGGCCTACTGCAACGTGAACGAGGTCATCTCCTGCATCATGCTGAACTGGATCAGCCTGTACTCGGTGAACAGTCTGCTGATGAACGTGAAGGACGGCAACAGCCCCTATACCATCAAGCTGAGTCAGGGCAATCCGAACGCGCTGATCCCCTCGATGGGGCTGGAAACGCTCTTCTCCAATAACCGCTACGTGACCATTGCCATTCCCATGGCGATCGTGGTGGCGATCCTGATTTGGGTGCTGCTGAGCAAGACCAAGCTGGGCTATGAGCTGAAGGCCACGGGTCTGAACAAGAATGCGGCGAAGTATTGCGGTATGCGCGAGAAGTACAACACCATCCTGACCATGGGCATTGCCGGTGCGCTGGCGGGTCTGGGCGCGGGCTTCATGTTCCTCAGCGGCTTTGAGGAATGGGCGGTGTCCCAGTCGGCGGTGCCGGCCATGGGCTTCAACGGCATTGCGGCGGCCTTCCTCGGCGGCCTGCATCCCATCGGCACGATCTTCGCTTCGTTCTTCATCCAGCACATTACCTTCGGCGGCGCGTATGTGGATCGCTCCATGTACAGCTCCCAGATCTCCGACCTGATCTCTGCGGTGATTATCTACATGTGCGGCTTTGTGCTGTTCTTCCGGCAGGTCATGACCCGCCGGGCGACGCGGAAAGCGGAAGCGACTCTGCGGAAGGAGGCCGACCAGAAATGACGCTGCTGATTCAATACATGCTGATGTTCGCCTCGGTGCTGCTGCTGGTGGCGCTGGGCGGTTGCTTCTCTGAGCATTCCGGTGTGATCAATATTGGTCTGGAGGGCATCATGGTGTTCGGTGCGCTGGGCGGTGCGCTGATGATGAAATACCTCCCGGCGGGCACGGCGGCGGTGGTCGTGGTGCTGTCCTCCACGCTGATGGCCATGCTCTTCGGTATTTTGTTCTCCCTGCTGCTTGCGGTAGCGGCCATTAACTTCAAGGCGGATCAAACGCTGGTCGGTACGGCCATGAACCTGCTGGGTACCGCAGCCGCGACGGTCATCGTCAAGGCTATCAATACCTCTGAGGATGTTTCCAACGTGTCCTCTGCCATCAGCTACATCAATGTCAAAAAGGCGTTTCTTGTGGACATCGGCGGCTTTGAGTTCAACTGGTTCATGCTCATGGCGGTCATCCTGCTGGCGATCTCCTATGTGCTGCTGTACAAGACCAAGTTCGGTCTGCGGCTTCAGGCCTGTGGCGAGCATCCGCAGGCGGCGGACTCCGTGGGTATCAACGTCTACAAGATGCGCTATGCGGGCGTGATGATCTCCGGTCTGCTGGGCGGTCTGGGCGGTCTGGTGTACATTACCGCGGGCGTGAGCGAATGGAAATTCGAAAACGGCGTGGCGGGCTTCGGTTTCCTTGCGCTGGCTGTGATGATCTTCGGCCAATGGAAGCCCATCCGTATCGCGCTGGCGGCGCTGCTGTTCGGGCTGTTCCGC
>USCW01000119.1 GCA_900553315.1 uncultured Eubacteriales bacterium | reverse complement strand
GGTATACGCCGAGCTGTCTTATAAGCAGATCGGTGAATTGTTCGCCAAGTCGGATAACTGGGTATGCGTCACCTACCACCGTGCCAGAAACATGATAAAAAACAGATTGGAGGACAGCAACAATGAAAAATGAATGCAGTATCGTCCGCGACCTGCTGCCGCTGTATGCGGAGGGCATGCTCAGCGAGGACAGCGCCGCCTTTGTCAAAGAGCATCTGGATACATGCAAAGAATGCCGCGCACTGTCCGCCGGTGAAGAGCCGTCCGCTCCCACTGACGCGGACACGGAGCAACGCACCGGTGAAGCCGGCGTTCTGCGGACGCTGAAAAAGAAGCTGCGGAAGCAGACCTGGTGCGCCATCGCCATCACCGCGACGGTGGTGCTGCTGGTGACGCTGATGCTGCGGATCAACTCCATCGACTATCTGGCGGCCATCAGCTCTGCCGAACAGTATACCTTCAGCGACCGCATGGCGCTGCTGTTCAAGGGAGATTATTCCGACCAGGACAAGGCAGAGGCTGTTCTGAGCAACGCACACATCGTATTTGAGTATTCAGAGGAGGAAATATACAACAATGTTCTGGCGATGCCGAGGGACGAGGCTGCCTATGCCATGGGCGCCCTGGTACGTTACTGCGTTCCGGAGATGGACGCCGGCAAAATGCTGACCATCTATCACATCGACCTGCTGTCGGCACATTTCAGCGGAGATTCCGGGAAAATGTGGGTCAAATACGGATACCAGCGCTTTGATAAGACAGATGACCTCAGCACATGCACCGGTACGGGCGCAATAGACCATATCGTACTCTGGAAACTGGAAAAATACGGTGACGGCTATTGGCGCGTGGTAGAGGTCGTATAACAATATGGTGCTTTCTTGACAGCGCATACAACTGAAAAAATCCCCCGGCTCTGCGGAGCCGGGAGATTTTTTGTACAGTCGTTTACGCCTTGCCAGCGCAGCCCAGCACGTCCACCAGCTTGTGGCGTACCAGCTCCTTGATGTTGGCGCGGGCGGGCTTCAGGTACTCGCGGGGATCGAACTTGTCGGGATGCTCGTCCATGAACTGCCGGATAGTGCCGGTCATGGCCAGACGCAGATCGGAGTCGATGTTGATCTTGCAGACGGACAGACGGGCGGCCTGACGCAGCTGCTCCTCGGGCACACCGATGGCGTTGGGCATCTTGCCGCCGTGCTCGTTGATCATCTTGACATACTCCTGCGGGACGGAGGAGGAGCCGTGCAGCACGATGGGGAAGCCGGGCAGACGACGGCCCACCTCTTCCAGAATGTCAAAGCGCAGCTTGGGCTCACCCTTGAACTTGTACGCGCCGTGGCTGGTGCCGATGGCGATGGCCAGAGAGTCGCAGCCGGTGCGGCTCACGAATTCCTCAACCTCGTCGGGCTGGGTGTAGCTGCTGTCCTCGGCGGAGACCTTCACGTCGTCCTCCACGCCGGCCAGACGGCCTAGCTCAGCCTCGACCACTACGCCGTGGTCATGGGCATACTCCACCACGCGCTTGGTCTGCGCAATGTTTTCCTCGAAGGGCAGATGGCTGCCGTCGATCATGACGGAGGAGAAGCCGCCGTCGATGCAGCTCTTGCAGGTCTCAAAGTCGGGGCCGTGATCCAGATGCACCACGATGGGCAGATCGGTGTCAGCCACAGCGGCCTCGATCATCTTCATCAGGTACACATGCTTGGCATACTTGCGGGCGCCCGCGGACACCTGCAGGATCACAGGGGCGTTCTCCATCTTCGCGCCCTCGGTGATGCCCTGGATGATCTCCATGTTATTCACGTTGAACGCGCCGATGGCGTAGCCGCCTTCATAGGCCTTCTTAAACATTTCCTTTGTCGTAACAATCGCCATTGGAAAAACCTCCTTATAAGGCTTGATTTCGACTCATTATAGCACGTTTCCCCGTAATTGCAAAGTATCCGTTTGATATTTTTGTGGCAAAAGGATTTTACAGGCTCGATGTCAGCCGCAGCATCAGCAGACCGATCAGCGTTCCGGCCAGCAGAACAGCGCCGACGATGCTGATAACGCGAAAGGCTTTGCGGGAATCCGGGTAGGCTTGCGCCCCTTTAAATACGTGAGCCCTGCGATCAGCAGAACGACACCTAGCACCATACCGAGCAATAGCGCAATCGCCACGCCTGTCCTCAGCAGGAGAGCGCCCAACGCCATGCCGAAAGCCTCAAAAAGCATTGCTTTTCCTCGTAAAGCTTGTTTCCGGCTCAGTATAGCATGGTTTCCTGACAGTGAAAAACATCGATCTAATCCTTATGCGGTCAAGGGGCTGCGGTACCGTGGTCAAGCGGCGGAAAGCTCTTGCGATAAGCTCCAAATATGTTATAATGAACGCATATTGCAGACAAAGGAGGCTCAGCCATGGATATGCAGAAAATTCTGACCGAGGCGGCGGCAAAGGTCGGCCCCAGCGGTCAGGAAATGCAGGTGGCGGAATATTTCGCGGAGCAGTTCCGGCCCCTTGTGGACGAGGTGACGGTGGACAATCTGTTCAACGTTATCGCCCATAAGAAGGGCACGGGACCGCGTGTCGCGCTTTTTGCTCATATGGATGAAATCAGCCTGATGGTCACGGCCATCGAGGACGACGGGAGTCTGCGCCTTGGTAACGTGGGCGGTGTGGACCCCCGTATTCTGCCGGCCAGCCGGGTGTGGGTACATGGAAAGGAGCGGCTGTTCGGCACCATCGGCGCGATGCCGCCGCACCTGATGAGCGCGGAGGATCGGTCGAAGAATTATGACCGGAAGGATCTTTATGTGGACGTGGGCTACCCGGCGGAGAAGGTGCGGGAGCTGGTGCATGTGGGCGATTTGGTAACGTTCAATGTGCCTGCTACGCCGCTGCTGAACGGCCAGTTCGCCTCCAAGACCATGGACGACCGGGCTTGTGTGACCATGCTGCTGGCGACGGCGGAGCGGCTGAAGGGTCTCAAGTGCGATGCGGACGTGTACTTCGTCGGCTCCACGCAGGAGGAGATTGGTTCGCAGGGCGCAAAGACGGCGGCCTTCCATATTGATCCCGATCTGGCGATCGCCATCGACGTGGATCACGCCACGATCCCCGGGAGCCGTCCGAATACCACGGTGGACTTGGACAGCCTCGCGGCCAGCGTGGGCCCGTATATTCAGCCCAAGCTGCTGGAACGGCTGCAAAACTGCGCGAAGGCGCATCATGTGAAGCTGCAGATTACCGCTGCGGAGCGCCGCACCTATACCGATCTGGACTGGGCGGGACTGGCTCGGGCGGGCGTGCCGTCGGTGCTGTTGTCGCTGCCGCTGAAGTATATGCACACCTCGGTGGAGACCATCGACTTGGAGGCGCTGCGCGAGGGAAGTCGTCTGCTGGCGCATTATCTCAGCGAGCTGGACGCGGGATGGGAGGATGACCTATGGATCTGAAAACATTGACGGAGTTGCGGGCTCCCAGCGGTCATGAACAGCCCATTCGCCGGGCGCTGTTGGCGGAACTCAAGGACATGGGGCTTGATCCTCAGCTGGATCGCATGGGCAACGTGGTCGTGGTGAAGCAGGGCACGAAGGGTGCGGACGCGCCGCGTGTCATGGTAGCCGCGCATATGGACGAGGTAGGTCTGCTTGTTGCCAACGCGACGGAGGAGGGCTTCCTGCGGACGCTGCCGGTGGGCGGCGTGGATTCCCGCGTGGTTATCAGCAAGCGGGTCTTGTGCGGCGATGAGGCGATTCCCGGCGTGATCGGCGCGATGGCGATTCACCTGCAAACGGCAGAGGACCGCAAGCACGTCCTGAGCTATGACGATATTTATGTGGACATCGGCGCGAAGGATAAGGCGGAGGCCGAGGCCAAGTGCCCCAAGGGTACGTACATCACCTTCGACACGGACTATGTGGAGTTCGGCGAGGGCTGCGTATCGGCCAAGGCGCTGGACGACCGCGTGGGCTGCTATAACCTGCTGCGCGTGCTGAGGGAGGAGTATCCCTGCACGGTGGTGGCGGTGTTTACCTCCGAGGAGGAGGTCGGCTGCCGCGGCGCGAAGGGCGCCGCCTTTGCGCAGGAGCCGGATATGGGCATTGTGCTGGAGGGCACCACCTGCAACGACTTGGGCAATGTGCCGGAGCCTGAGCAGGTCTGCAAGGTCGGTGCGGGTGTTGCGGTATCGTTTATGGATCGCAGCTCCATCGGCAATCGGAGCCTGTTCCAAAAGGCGCTGCGGCTGGGCGAGGAGCAGGGGATCGCCTGTCAAGTTAAGGGTTCGGTCAGCGGCGGCAACGACGCGGGGGAGATTCAACTGGCCCGGGCGGGTGTGCCTACGTTGGTACTGTCGGTGCCCTGCCGGTCGATCCACAGCCCGTCCTCTGTGTGCAAGCTGAGCGACGTGGACGCCCAGTTGGCCTTGGTACAGGCGCTTTTGAAGACGCTGTGAGCCGGAATACGAATGTAATGAAAGGAAGTTATAGCCATGTTTGAGCTTTTGAAGAAGGTGCTGAAGCCTTACGGTCCCTCCGGTAACGAGACCGAGGTGACGGAGGTCATCCAGCGGGAGCTGACCGGGCATGTGGACAGCATGACGGTGGACGCGATGGGCAATCTGATCGTGGTGAAGAAGGGTACGAACCCCAACGGCAAGAAGATCATGCTCAGCGCCCACATGGATCATATCGGCTTTATTGTGACGGGCTTTGAGAAGCAGGGCGTGCTGCGCGTGACCAGCGTGGGCGGCGTGAGTGCGGACAGCAACCAGTACCGTCATGTGGTGTTTGGCAACGGCATGGAGGGCGTAGTGGTGAGCCAGCCCCTGAAGCCCGGCGAGAGCCGCGCCATGAAGCACCTGTTCATTGACATTGGCGCAGAGGACGAGGCGGATGCGCGCCGCAAGGTACAGCTGGGTGACGTTGCGGTGTATGCGCCGAATGTGGTGCGCTTGGGTGAGCATCGCGTGGCGAGTCCTGCCATGGATGACCGCAGCGCCTGCGCGGTGCTGCTGGCGACGCTGCTGGAGCTGGGCGCGTGCAAGGATACGGTGATCGGCGTATTCTCCGTGCAGGAGGAGGTTGGCTGCCGCGGCGCGAAGGTTGCGTCCTTTGCCATGGAGCCGGACGTGGGCATTGCACTGGACGTGACGGCGTGGGGCGACACGCCCGAGGTGACGCAGCCTGCGGTCAGCTTGGGCAAGGGTGTTGCGGTAAAGGTGATGGACAGCGCGAGCATTTCGAACCCGCCGCTTCGTGACCGCTTGATGGCCTTGGCAGAAAAGCACAACATTCCCTATCAGCGTGAGGTGCTGGCCTTTGGCGGCACGGACGCGGGTGCGATGCAGACCTCCCGCGGCGGCATTCCGGTCTGCACCCTCTCTATTCCCTGCCGCTATGTTCACTCCGCTCTCGAAACCATCGATCTCCGCGACATGGAATCCGCCGTCAAGCTATTGAAGGCTTATTTCGAGGAGTGAGGTACTCCGGGGGAGAGGCTTCTCTTGCAGAGAAGCCCCTCCCCCGGGCCCCCTCCGAAGAGACGATGGGGGACGACGGGGGTGCGAGGGAGGCGGCTTCTCTGAGAGAAGCCCCTCCCTCGCGCTCCCTCC
>USCW01000118.1 GCA_900553315.1 uncultured Eubacteriales bacterium | reverse complement strand
GACTTCGTGCTGCCGGTCTCAAACGTCTCACCGCACACGCAGCGAACGATGGCCTTGCCGTACTTGGGATGGATTCCTTCCTTCATGACTTTTCACCTCTTTCGCGCATGCAATGATCGGGCATATTTGCCGCGCTGAATATTCTACCATACTCAGCATCGAATTGCAAGCAATTTTTCTCAGTTTCTTTACTTTCCGCTTTTTTCCAGCATGTCCACCCAGCCGATAATTTTATCCATCAGCTCGTCGTTGCCGGAAACCTTATCCATTAGGCTGAGCAGCTGCGGAATCGCCGTTGCGGAATGCGTCGCGCCCAGCACGGAACGAATGGCCTTCAGGCCCTCCATTTCCTTCTCGTTCAGCAGCAGCTCCACGCGCTTAGTACCGCTCTTTTGCAGGCTGATGGCCGGGCTTACGCCAGCCTTTGCAACCGCCTGATCCAGCACCAGCTCCATGTTCGCCGTGCCCTTGAACTCCTCCACGACAGCGTCGTCCACCTTGGAGCCGTTCTCAATGTTCATCGCGCCCAGAATGGTCAGGCTGCCGCCTTCCTTCACGCAACGAGCCGCACCAAAGAGCTTCTTGGCACGGAACAGGCTGGTGGGATTGACCATGCCCGGCATACTGCGCCCCTGCTGGGCCGCAGTTGTGGTGTAGGTCTTCGCCAGACGGGTGAGGCTGTCCACCAGCACCACCACGTCCTTCTTCTGCTCCACCAGACGCTCGGCGCGTTCCAGCACGATGTCCGCCAGCCGCAGATGGCTTTCGGGAGCCTGATCGAAGGTCGAGGCAAGCACCTCGCACTTCACATGCTCCCGGAACACCGTTACATCCTCGGGGCACTCGTCAATCAGCAGCACCAGCACCGTCGCCTCGGGGTAATTCTCCGTGACCACATTGGCGAAGTCCTGCAAAATCTGCGTCTTGCCGGTATCCGGGGGGCACAGCAGCAGACCGCGCTGACCAAAGCCGATGGGCGCGATCAGGTCGGTAATACGCATAGCGTCGCTGCCCTTACCGGTGTGACTCTCCAAGTCGATACGGCGGCTGGGATAGACCGGCGTCAGTTCCTCAAAGGCAGGACGAACGCCCACCTCATCAGGCACATCACCGTTAATGCCGGTGATGTACAGCATCGCGGCATACTTATCGCCCTCGCGCTGAGGACGGGTCTTTCCCACAACCAAGTCGCCGGTGCGCAGTCCAAAGCGGCGAATCTGCGCCATGGAGACATAAATATCCTTGCTGGATGGCAGATAATTCTCCGAACGGAGAAAGCCATAGCCATCGGGATGGATTTCCAGAATGCCCTGACCATCGCCGCACTCGCCCGCCGCCAGCATCTCCGGCACAGCGGGATTGGACGTTCCCAGCTCTTCATTATAATAGCCGGTATCCGGACGACGGCTGGGATAAGGCCGAGAGCTATAACCACCCTCGCCATAGCCGGAGCGTGGCGTATCGTTCCAACTCCGTTCGCCGTAGGAGGGACGCCCCTCGGCCTGATACCCGCGGGAGCTGTCGCCATAGCCGCGAGGCGCAGGACTGTAGCTACGAGGCTGATCTCCGTAACCGCGAGGCGCGTCGTTGCCAAAGCTGCGGCTCTGCTCGCCGTAACTGCGGGGCTGATCGCCATAGGTGCGCGGCTGCTCTCGGTACGCGGGACGGTACTCCTCCGTCGTGCGCGCAGGTGCGGCCTGAGGCGCAGGATCCACCGCATCCGGGCCGAAGCGCGGCGCATAATTCGCCGGACGAACCGTGTTCATCCTCACGGTATCGTTATTCATCGGCGTGCGCTGACCAGCTGCGGAGCTGCGAGACTGCCATGCGGGACGCGTACCGTAGGCCGGCGCCTGATAAGCAGGCTTGGCGCTGTAACGCGGTGCAGGGTTATGCCAAGCGGCCTTAAACTGCGGCTGTGCGCCCTCTGCGGACTTAGACGCATCCTGCTCTATTGCAGGGGCATCCTCCGTTGCTGTCTGCGCTTCCTCGTTGTCCGCCTTAGCCTCGGTCGTCTGTACGGGCGTATCCTCCGCAGCGGCAGGGACTTCTGCCTCCAGCGCCGCGCTCAGCTTCTGAATGATGCCCTCCTTGGACAAACCCGCGCCGAGCCGAACATTCTTCTCTTTCGCCAGCTTTCGCAGCTCAATCACCGTCATCAATGAGAGATCAAGACTTGCCACTCTGCTGTCCTCCTTGCTTGGTTCAACATAAATAAATAGGGGTTGCTGCTTCTTATTTTCGCAGGCACAGCAACAGGTCACGGTTGACCGCCTGCTCCACATAGTGTTCCAGATCGTCCAGCGGTGAAGCCGTCAAGGGCTCCCAGCCCGCATGTAACGCCCATTGTGCCAAGTGCTTCTTCGGCAGGGTATAGCTGTTGAAGGAGACCGCCATCACACCGCCGGGCTTGACGGCCTCCCGCCAAGACGGAAGCGCACGCTTCATCAACTGCTCAAAGCTCTCGGGTCTTCCGCCATTTTCCGGCGCGTGCTGAATGCCATAGGGCAGATCAGCCACCAGCAGTTCCACCGGCTCCTTGCGAAGCAGTGCGCCCGCCTGACAGGTATCGCTCAGCAGGAAGCGCAGCGTGCGGGTATCGCCCGCCTGATAATGCTCCTTGGTGTCCGCCAGCGTGTATACCGCCTCAGGCACCGCCGAGCCCTTGGGCACCGAGCGCGAGCTTTGCGCCAAGCTGTGCTTCACGCGCTGCATTTGCAGACTGCGATTCACAAAGTCCATGGCTTCCTTCAAGTCCTTGCGATCTCGGTCAATGCCCACGGCATTCATGCCCTGCTCCAACGCACAGTAAAGCGTCGTACCCTTGCCGCACATAGGATCCAGCACCGTCAGGGGGCGTTTTTCCCGCGCAAAAGCACTTTCCGCCCGGACAAGATTCAGCATCAGCATTGTAAAAGCGGCGTTGGTCTTGCCCTTATACTTCAGCACCTCCGCCATTTCACCCGGCAGATATTTCTCGCCGGGACGTGTCAGCGGAAGCAGCGTCTCTCCTTCTCTGCGCGCCCATAAGTAGGTACAGCTGAGCGGTGCGAGGAACGAAAGCTCCTCCTGCGATAATTCCGGGCTATCAAAGATGAAGAAGTCTGTTCCGCCGATTTGCTCTATCGTCGGTATGATCTCATGCCCCAGCGCATGAAGCATACGCACAAGCTCCGCTTTTCCGAGCTTTGCCAGCGCGGCCTGATAGCGAACGTTCGGGTGGGGCATTAGCTGAAAAGCATATTGCATGACATCCTCTTCTCATCATTGATATAAATAGTATAACAAAACGTAGGCTTGTACGCAAGATGTATCTTAAAAATATTTTTTATTTTGCAGTACAATTGCCTGCAAATACGGCTGTATTGAAAATAATGGCAGACTTATTTGTATTAACAGTTATTATATGAAAAGGCCCCTTCCCGCAGCATATACGGGAAAGGGCACATCTTCGAAAAATCAGTACTTACGCTTACGTGCAGCCTCTGCCTTCTTCTTGCGTTTCACGCTGGGCTTCTCGTAATGCTCACGCTTGCGAACCTCAGCCAAAACGCCGGCACGAGCGCATTGCCGCTTAAACCGCTTCAGCGCGCTCTCCAGGGATTCGTTCTCACGAATACGTACCTCGGACACTGTTATCCCTCCCCTCGCTCATCTCGCCTTGACATCAGCCGGCTAGACGGACGGATGGCGAACCGTATTGTCATTATATCGCCTTTATGCCTTTCCGTCAACAGGTAATTTCCCTTTTCGAAAGATTTTTCCCTGTAAATTTCATTTTGCGGAAAAATCAGGCCATTTGATCCTGCATGACACGACCTCCCAGCACGTGGAAGTGCAGGTGATGCACCGACTGGCACGCGTCGTCACCGCAGTTGGACACCACGCGGAAGCCTTTTTCCGTCAGTCCCTCCTGCTCCGCCACCTTTGCGCAGACGCGCAGGCAGGCCGCCAACTCCTCTGCGGAAAGCTTGTCCGCCTCCGCCAGCGAGGCCACGTGCTTCTTCGGGATCACCAGCACATGAGTCGGAGCCTGCGGATTGATGTCGCGGAAGGCAAACACCGTATCATCCTCATACACCTTCGTCGACGGAATCTCCCCATGAATGATCTTACAAAACAGACAATTCTCCATGCTCGTTCGCATCCTTTCCGTTCATACAACGCGTCTGCATCCTATTTTCATGCGCGCCGCTGTTATTTTATGCTAAATGCCCGCGAAGCCCCTCGTCCGTGACCTCGCAGATTTCTACCTGACGATACTGCCCCTGCGCACCCTCCGGGCAATGCACCTCTACGCGCAGATACTCGCGGGTATAGCCGACCCACTCCCCTGCCGTGTCCTGCTCCTCCAGCAGCACCTCCACCGTGCGTCCGAGAAAGCGCTCCCGGTACTGCCGTCCAATCGTCTCGCCCAGCGCGATCAGTTCCCGGGCACGGCGCTCCTTCTCGGCGTTGGACAGTTGACCTGGCATCTGCGCCGCCTTCGTGCCTGCCCGCTGGGAGTACGGGAACACGTGAATCTTCGCAAAGCCCACCCGCTCAATCATCACACGGGTCTCCTCGTATTCCGCTTCCGTCTCCCCCGGGAAGCCGGTCAAAACGTCCGTGGTGAAGGCCGCCTCCGGGAATTCCCGCCGCAGGTTCTCCACGCCTGTCAGGTACATCCTACTGTTATAGCGCCGTGCCATGCGAGCCAGCACCGTATCCGAGCCGCTTTGCAGCGCTAAATGGAACTGTGGGCACACCTTGTCCATCTGCCGCAGGGCGCTGGCAAACTCCGGTGTGGCAATGGTCGGCTCCAAGCTGCCCAGCCGAATGCGCCGCACGCCCTCCACCGCCTGCACCTGTGAAATCGCGTCCAGCAGCGTCGTGCCATCCTGCAAATCCCGCCCATAGCTGGACAAGTGGATGCCCGTCAACACCAGCTCGGTGAAGCCCGCCGCTGCTAACCGTTCCGCTTCGGTGCGAATCTCCGCCAGCAGCCGCGACCGAATAGGCCCGCGCACGCTGGGGATGATGCAGTAGGTGCAATGGTTGTTACAGCCCTCCTGAATTTTCAGAATGGCGCGGGTGTGCTCCTCCTGCTCGGTAATGGTCAGACTTTCGAAGGGCGCCTGAGTCAGCGCCTCCACCGCGCAGATCTGCTTGCCCTCCCGCACAGCCTGTTCCAGCAGCTCCACGACCTCCGCACGCCGCTGAGTGCCAAGGATCAGCCTTGCCCCCGTGGACAGCAACTCTGCGCCCATGCGCTGTGCCAGACAGCCGCACAGCACCAATTCGCTGTTGGGGCTCTGTCGCCGCAGCCGCCGGGTCAGCTGCATAGATTTCTTATCGCCCGTGCCCGTCACGGTGCAGGTATTCAATACATAAACATCCGCCGGGCCGTCAAAGGGTACCACCGTATATCCCGCCGCCTTGAACTTTTCCAGCATGGCTTGGGTATCGTATTGGTTCACCTTACATCCCAGCGTGTGAAAAGCAACCGTCTGCAAGCTCTTCCCTCATTCTTCTGCTTATTCCATTTCGCCATAGAGCGCCAGCAGCGCCGCCGTGGCGGCAATGCCCGCCGTCTCCGTGCGCAGAATGCGCGGGCCCAGCGTCACC
>USCW01000117.1 GCA_900553315.1 uncultured Eubacteriales bacterium | reverse complement strand
AACCAGCTCCGTTGCGGAGCCTGTCCACTCTGCGTCCAACCATTCGTGGAGTTTTTCCAGAATCGGGTCTGGCGGAACCTCACAGACTTCCGCTTCCGCATGGTCGAGTTCCCAGATCAGCCGCTCCCGGTCACGAACCAGATACAGCTTCTGCTCCCCTTGATCGCGCCCCACGATATCCAGCGTTGCGTTAAGGGAAGTTCCTCGTTCCTTTTGCAGCAGGAACGCACCGTCAGCACATCCCAGCAGCCCCGTGGTGCCGGAGATCATTTCAAACTTGTCGCTCGCGGGCTGCTTTCTGGTGTGATGTACCAGCAGCAGGCAGATTCCGTATTTGTCAGCAAACTGTTTCAGCTTGCCGACGATTTCATAATCGCTGGCATAGCTGTAAGACTCGCCGCTGATCTCCCGAACTTTTTGAAGGGTGTCCACGATTACCAATCGGGTGTCAGGATGCTCCTTGAGAAAAAGCTCCAACTGATCTTCCAGACCGTTACCGATCTGCTTTGCACAGGTGGCAAAGTGGAGATCCTCTGTGCAATCCACTCCGAACATCCGGAACATCCGATCTTGTAGCCGCTTGAAATCGTCCTCCAGAGCCAGATAGAGGACTGTGCTTTTGTGAACGGGATAATTCCACAGCGGTCGCCCGGTGCTGATGTGGTAGGCGAGCTGGGCAACCAGAAAAGACTTTCCAACCTTGGGCGCACCTGCAAGAAGATACGTTCCGGGGTAGAGCAGACCGTCGATGATCGGCGGTCTGCTGGGGTAGGCGGTTTCGTACAGTTCGTTTAGGGTCACGGTATGGAGGTAGGCGGGATTGGAAATTCGATCAAGCCTGCGCTGAATTTCCTGAAAATTTTCTTCGGAAATTTCATCCGGGTAATTGATTTCGGGAGTTTCACCTGATATAATGCCAGTAGCGGTATTGAGGATCGGCTGTTCCCCGTCTGCGCCAACAGGCGGAATCGGAACAGTCGTTTTTCTTTTTTCATCGACCATCCGTGTCCTCCTTCATTCCTTCCATGATTTTTGAGAGGAAGCGGATGACATCCAACAACTCGTCATCCGGGGCGGCACCGACTTCGATCCGCTGAAGCTGCGTGAGAATCTCCGCCATCTGATTCCGCAGGGCTTTGAACACCCTGGGGTTGCCCTGAACGACCACCTCCGTGTCCAGCAGACGCCGGGTGATATAGTCCTGCTTCGTCAGTCCGGAGAGCTGCACATAACGCTCAATCTGGGTGTCTTCCTCCGGCGATACCCGGAAGGCCACCGTCTTGCTGCGCCAGCGATTATGCCGGTCTACATTCTTTGCAGACATTAAAATCAAACTCCTTTCCCAAGATCATCTAACCTGTTTGCCATTTCTTTCTGCTTGGATGGGAACAGGTGCGCGTACCGATAGGTGATTTCGATGCTCTCGTGTCCAACCCTGTCGGCAATGGCAACCGCCGAGAAGCCCATATCAATGAGCAGACTGATGTGGCTGTGTCTCAAATCGTGGATTCTGATGCGCTTGACACCTGCTGCCTTTGCGCCCCTGTCCATCTCGTGGTGGAGATAGCTTTTGGTTACCGTGAAAATACGGTCTTTCTTTTTCAGGCCGTACTGCATTTTGAAAAACTCCTGCATCTCCTGGCAGAGAAAGTCGGGCATTTGAATGGTGCGGTTGCTTTTCTTTGTTTTTGGTGAGGTAATGACATCCTGCCCTTTGAGCCGCTGATAGGTCTTGCTGATCTTGACAGTGCCGCGCTCAAAATCGAAATCCGCAGGCGTCAGAGCCAGCAGTTCTCCTTCACGGATGCCTGTCCAGTAGAGCATCTGAAAGGCGTAGTAGGAAACCGGCTTGTCCATCATCTCCTCAGCAAATTTCTGATATTCTTCTTTCGTCCAGAACAGCATCTCCCGCCGTTCCTCTGTCCCCATGTTTCCGGCTTTCGCTGCCGGATTGGAGTGGAGATCGTAAAACCGGACAGCGTGGTTGAAAATGGCGCTGAGCTGATTGTGCAGCGTCTTGAGATAGGTCTGAGAATATGGCTTGCGTTTTTCATCCCGATAAGCGAGCAGCTCGTTTTGCCATGCAATCACATCTTTTGTGGTGATCTCGTTGATTTTCCGCTTACCGAAATACGGGAGCAGTTTTGTTTTGATGATATTCTCCTTGGTCTGCCATGTGCTTTCTTTCAGCCGCGCCTTGAGATCGTTGGTGTAGATTTCGCAGAACGCCTCAAAGCTCATATCCAGATCACCGGCGCTCTGCTGTTGAAACTTCTGCTCCCATTCCAATGCTTCCCGCCTCGTGGCGAATCCGCGCTTGCATTTGGGCTTGCGTTCTCCTGTCCAGTCCGTGTACTGTGTCACCACATACCACGAACCGTTTTCCTTGTTCTTATAAGCTGGCATCTGCGTCCTTCCTTTCTGTTCCGTAGAACCGTTCATTGAAATACTGTCGGTTGACGCGGCCTGCGATGGTCAGAAATCCTTTTGCCTTTAACTCCTCATTGAGCTGCCGAATGAGCTTGTAGGCATAGGGCTTTGACACATCCAGTTCCGCGGCGACTTCCTCTGCTCGAATAAATCTGTTGTCCATAAAACTCCTCCTTGTTGATTTTCGGTAATACTTGTCCTTATTTCGTGTCGGATACTTTCTGGCCGCCTTCCGATTTGCCCGGGCGGACACGCCATGACTGTGATGTGCGACAGGTATTAAATTTCCGAACTTAACTACAAATGTTTAAGTTTACACTTGCATTATACTAAGCATATTCCGTTATGTCAAGAGGCCTTCGAGAAAAATATTAAACTTTTTTATTTAGGCTGTATTGACATAAACTAAGCATATATGCTATAATCATTGCAACGATACCAAAGGAGTGTAGGTTTATGGCGATTGGTGAACGAATCCGTTTTATTCGTAATTTGCGTGGCATGACGCAGAAATGGCTTGGTCAAGCTGTTGGCTTTCCGCCTAAAACGGCTGATGTCCGCATGGCGCAGTACGAGTCCGGTTCCAGAACACCGAAAGAGGATTTGGTAAAAGCTATCGCCAATGTGTTGGAGGTTTCTCCCTTGGCATTGCAGATTCCCGACATTGACAGCGACCTTGGATTTATTCACACCCTTTTTGCCATCGAGGACATTCACGGCATCCGTGCTGAAAAGCAGGGAGATGAGGTGCATCTCATCTTTGACGGCAGCAAGCGCACCATGGATGAATCAATCTTTGCCATGCTTTCCGCATGGGCAGAGCAGTCGGAGAAGCTGCGCTGCGGTAAGATCAGCAAAGAGCAGTACGACCACTGGCGCTACACCTTCCCGGAAGAGGACACCACCCAGCGTTGGGCAAAAGTACCGTCGCAGGAACTGAGCGATCTGCTTGTGGAAGCGTTCAAGGATCAGCAGAAAGAAAAATGAGTATAGAAAAAGCCCGTACTGACATCCGATCAGTACGGGCTTCAATCATATGGAGAAGTTTGTGAGCTTGGAGAAATTACTCTTTACTCACAAGCCACTGGCAACGCAGAATGACTGCGCTCCGGCGGAATCTTATCAAAATCTTATCAGAAGGGGCGGGCAAAATCCAAAAAACGTTGGTATTCCTACACTTTTCGGCTTTTCTGATTTATTCCCACTCAATACTCGCCGGGGGCTTGGTCGTCACGTCCAGCACGACGCGGTTCACGTGCGCGACCTCATTCACAATTCTCGCGGAGATCACCCGCACCACGTCATAGGGAATCCGCGCCCAGTCTGCGGTCATGAAGTCGTCCGTCGTCACGGCACGGAGCGCCACCGTGTAGTCATAGGTGCGCTCGTCACCCATCACGCCCACGCTGCGTACACCCGTCAGGACGGTGAAGTACTGGTGAATATCTGCATCCAGACCGGCGTTCTTGATCTCCTCACGCAGGATCGCATCGCTGGCCCGCACGATTTCCACCTTCTCGCGGTCCACCGCGCCGATCACGCGAATCGCCAGACCGGGGCCCGGGAAGGGCTGCCGCCACACCAGATCATGAGGCAGACCCAGCGTCTCGCCCAGCGCACGCACCTCATCCTTGAACAGCATCCGCAGGGGCTCAATCAGCTCGGTGAAGCCCAGCTCCTTGGGCAGTCCGCCCACGTTGTGGTGGCTCTTAATGACCGCCGCGCCCGTGGCCTGACCGCTCTCGATCACGTCGGGATAGATCGTGCCCTGCGCGAAATAGTCCAGCTTTCCCAGCTTCTCCGCCTCGCGCTTGAACACGCGGATGAAGTCGCGGCCAATGATCTTGCGCTTCTGCTCGGGATCGGACACGTCCTTCAGGTCAGCATAGAACTCCTCAGAAGCGTCCACCGGGATAAACCGCACGGGGAACACCTTGCCGAAGACCTCCGCGACCTGCTCGCTTTCGCCCTTGCGCATGAAACCGTGATCGACGTACACGCAGGTCAGTCGGTCGCCGATAGCCTTATAGATCAACGCCGCCGCCACGGAGGAGTCCACGCCGCCGCTCAGCGCCAACAGCACCGTTCCCTTGTCGCCAACCGCCTCGCGGATATTCCGTACTGCGGTCTGCGCATAGGCCTCCATGGTCCAGTCGCCCGCGCAATGACAGATGTCCATCAGGAACGTGCGCAGCAGCACCTTCCCCTCATCGGAGTGCGTTACCTCGGGGTGGAACTGCACGCCGTAAAAGTTCTTCTCAGGGTTCGCCATAGCGGCCACAGGGCAATTCTCCGCGTGAGCAATGGCATGGAATCCGGGCGGGCACTCCTTCACCTGATAGGTATGACTCATCCAGTTGCTGGAGCTTTCGCTCATACCCTTCAGCAGGTTGTCCCGATCGTCCATGGTCACGCGAATGCGGCCATATTCCCGCTTGGAGGCCTTTTCCACCTTGCCGCCCAGCAAGTGCGCCGTCAGCTGCATTCCATAGCAGATGCCCAGCACGGGCACACCCAGCTCCCACACGCCCATATCACACCGGGGAGCGCCCTCCTCCAGCACGCTGGCCGGACCGCCGCTGAGGATCACGCCCATGGGGTGAATGGCGCGAATCTGCTCCACAGGAGCGTTGTAAGGCAGCACCTCGGAGTACACCCGGCACTCGCGCACGCGTCGTGCGATTAGCTGTGTATACTGGCCGCCAAAGTCCAAAATGACGATTTTCTGCGTTTCCGCCATGACTTTCCCTCCTTGATTCCTTCCCCCCTATTTTGCCACAATCCCCGCCTTTTCGCAAGGGCAAAATCGGGAGGAGAACGGGGGAATGCGAGGGAGGCGGCTTCTCTAAGAGAAGCCGCCTCCCTCGCGCTCCCTCCCGAAGAGTGGCTGGGAATAAGCTTGACTTTTCTTTTGGTGTTGTGCGCCCATGCGAGGTGGGGGCAGTCTCCGATAAGCTTGGTTATGGTCACGGCGGCTGACAGAGCCGCCGTGACCTTTGCGGCGTGAGGAACAGCTTTATACAAGAAGAAGGCTCTGACATTTTTTCAGAGCCTTCTTCTTGTATATGCGCATATGCATGAACCAAAAGGCTGACTGAGGATCCCCCCACCTCGCACGTCCGCGGCGGCTCTGTCAGCCGCCGTGGACTCAACCAACTCACAAGGAACCGCTCCCACGCTCAGGCGGAACCAAGCCAGAAGCAACGTACCCCGCCGAACGCCA
>USCW01000116.1 GCA_900553315.1 uncultured Eubacteriales bacterium | reverse complement strand
GCTCTTTTTGCAATCCTTTCTTTGCTGGCTTTTCCCTAAGAAAACGTGAAGAACCTGATTTTTTGCTGATACTTCGCTTCCTCTGTCTCATACATTTCACGCATGGTCTCCTGCAAATAACTGACAATGCGCTCTCGCTCGGCGTTTGGCTCATTATTGGGGTCGAAGGTGATAATAGGCGCAAAGGTCAGCGTGCGCATCTTTTGATGTGCGAACGCGGGAATGAACCGCAGACATTTCCCGGTTTTGTTGTAGTAAATCGGCGCAAGCATTTCGAAGCCCGTGAACAGCTCGCCCAAGCCCTGCCGCTCATAGCCGTGACCCTGCGCAACGGCATTCGGGTTCTCCGGGAAAATCAGCAGATTGTCCCCGGCTTGCAGGGCCTCAACGGACATCCGGAAGGTATTCATCAGGTCACGCGGCTTATTGCGGTACACAGGGATGCTTTCAAGGCATCCCATCGCCCAGACGGAAAGCGGGCCGATCATCTTGGCAATGGGCATTTTCAGGAATTCCGGCAGCCACTTTTGGCGCTTGATCGTGTACTTGTAGACATAGGCCGCCATTTCGTCCTTATCCACGGTGATTTCCGAGATCGTCCACGGGCGAATGGGTACGGGAATATTCAGCACCGCCGCCACAGGGCCGTAGATTTCGCCGTGGTTGCAAAGGAACACCAGCGGATTGTCCACGTCTTCAACAATGTTTTCCGTGCCTTGCAGCGTGTGACGGAAGAAGGGCCGCAAAACAGCCTTTAATGTGTTAATAAAGAACGGCTGCCGATGAGGCTTTACCACAACCTTTTCCAGCTGCTTTTCAAGGGCAGGGTTCTCATTGCCCTCCTGCTTAAGCTGCAAAAAACGCCCCAGCTTATCCATATATCGCTGACTGAGCGGAAACCGGAACGCGCCCAGCAATGCGCCAATCACGGCCAACATGGCGGGAATCACCAGCAGCGGCTGGAAGCGTGCGGCAAACTCCGGCGCATTGTGCGGCAGATTTTTTCCCGCAGCAAAGCTCAAAATCGTCAGCGCACACAATGCGATCATTTCTCCCACCAGCGTTGCAAGCTCCGTGCCTGCGCGGCGCATTTGACGATAGCCGCCTAATGCATTGCCCGCAGAAAACTTCGCCACCTGCACCATGGTGCGCTCCATGCGCATGAGTACCGTCAGGCAGACGCTTACGCCGAGGCTGCACAAAATCAAACTGAAATAGGCCTCCGGCGACTGCGGTGTACCGCTTTCCATGGTGCGTCCAAACAGCACAAGGCTATACATCCACAGGAACAGACCGATCAGCATCATCACCGTCGGATCGGAGCGCTGGCGGCGCTCCCGTCTGCGAAGCACAAAATCCGCCGCCTCCTGCGCCAGCAGCGTGCACCCCACGGACAGCAGCATGCACGTCAACAGCTGCTCCCCCGTTACTGACAGGAACGTATACATCAGCACCAGCGTAATTTCCAGCGCCACCATGATACAGGAAGACAGCGCCTCATAGCTGGTGAAGGCATTGACCTTGCCGATGCGCTCCCGCAGATTGAAATAGCTCTGCGGTGAGACGGGCTCCAGCAGCACGCGCTGCTCCGCCCGATCCTTCAGCTGACCATAGGCCTCCAAGGCGCTGACAAGGGCAAAACCGCCGCAAAGCTGCGCCGCCGTCACCATGCTCAGGCAGGAGAACAGCACCGCTGCCGCACCCAGCACGCAGATCACGTGACTGCCGATATAAAGCATCAAGAAACGCTTTTCCGGCATTCCCCGCGTAACGCTCACACGGATCAGCTTCTTGCCCAGCGCCGAGCGCAGCAGCATCAGCAGCACCACGCCCAGCAGCAGCCATACCCGCGCATCCTCAAGGCGGATGGGATAAAATACCAGCAACGCCGCATTCAGCAGCAGCATCAGTCCGCTGATGACTGCCGACCACGTGCGAAGATTGACCGAATAATAATCCCGCAGGGGCGGCGTACAGATACTATACAGCACCATGGCCGCCTGACCGCACATATAGAGCGCACCGCCCAGAATCGGCATTTCCAGCATGGCGCTGGAAGCCATCATGCAGTACATATAGGCATAAATGCCGCTCAGCGTCGCAAGGTTCAGCGCCAAGGGCCGCGTATTCCCTTTCCGGGAGCGCTTAGACAAATCCACTCATCCTTTCGTGAATATACTGTGTGCGACTATTGTAGCACACCCCAAGAAGACAGGCAATGACGTTTGTTTACATAAAGTTCAAAATTCCACAAACATCCAGTATTTTCACGGCCTTGCGGCACGTGTTTGAGGCGCAGAATACAGGTCGGCTCTTGACCAAATTGTAAAAAAAGAAGATAATAGAAAATAATGAATGCTATCATGAAGGAGGAGCTTTCCCTTGTACACACAACAGGATCTGGATCAAATCAACGCGCAGGAACAGAAGCGCTGGCGACTGCTGGTCATCCCGGAGGTGCTGCTGCTGGCGGCGCTTGTTTATTCCCTTGTCATCCGCGTGGAATGGCTGACCACGGCGCTGACCTGTGTCATGGCGTTTCTGTTTATCTTCTGCTACGGCATTGCCATTAAGCCCCTGCGCTGCTACGCGAAGCATTTGCAAAACGCGCTGCACGGGCGCACCCGCGTAACAGAAGGCACATTCAAGCGTCTGGACACAGAGGAATCCATGGTGGACGGCGTGACTTATCGCGCCATGATTGTCTCCGTGGGCAACCCCAAGGATGAAGAGGACGACCGGCTTTACTATTATGATGTAGAAAAGCCCCTGCCCAACTTTGCGGAGGGCACGAAGCTTCGCGTGACCTACCATGACCGCGAAGTTGCCGATCTCGAGGTGCTGTGATGACCGCCGAAACGGTATTGGTATGCGTGACCGGTCAGCGGATGTGCGAGCGGCTGATCCAGCGTGGGGCTGAGGTTGCGCAGGAGCATCAGCTTCCCCTGCTGGTGCTTTCAGTAGTCGGCAATGGACAGAACAGCCTTGGCGATCCGGCAGTCGCGGATGCGCTGGATTATCTTTACCGCACCAGCGCAAGCCATGACGCGGAAATGACCGTGCTTTGCTCCGAAAAGCCGCTGGATACCATCGTGGACTTTGCACATAAGCACGCCGTCGCCCATGTGGTAATTGGTGAGGGCAAACCTGACGTGCATGGCAACAGCTTTGCAGGGTGTTTGGCAATGGCGCTGCCGCTGGCGGTCTTCCATGCGGTTTCCGCTGCCTGAAAAAAATTTTGCAGATGCTGTTCCTTTTGTAACGTTTTCCGTGCGCACAAGCGTCTTATAAGTGGGAGGCTGGTTCTACCGAAAGAAAAGGAGGATCTCATGAAGATGAAGAAATGGTTTGCCCTGTTTTTGGCGTTGATACTCTGCCTGAGCGCCTGTCCTTCGCTGGCGGAGGTCGTCAGCGAGGTGAGCGAAGCCGGTTCCTTTGATTGGGACACTACGGATGTTTACCTGAATATGCTTGCCACAGCCAACGGCAAAATTTACGGAAGCAGCGGCACCGTACTCTATGAACTGGATACCGCAAATCCCGGCAAGTATACTGCGGCCTATCGGCTTGACCTGCCCGAGCGGGAATACAAGGACAGCGAGACCACCTATATCATGCAGGAGTCCATGTATGCCCTGACCGGCGACGAAACAACGCTGTACGGGCTGGTCGGCGAACTTGGCAGCATCCATGCGCTGACGCTTGAGGGCGATACCATCACCGTTGGTGAACCCTTGGCACAGTTGATGGAGGAATCTGACGGCTCCTATCTGAATGTTCCCGGCTTTGTTGCCGTCAATGACGCTTTCTATCTGCTGACGCCCGTAGATGACAGCTCTTGGGGCAAAAATGACCTGTGGGAGCTGAAGAGGGACGGCACCAAGCGCAAGGTCGCTTCCGGCGCGTATCTGGCTCTGTCTGCCTATAAGGACAATGCGCTGCTCGTCATGTACTGGGATCAGGAAAACGCTTACAACGGCGATGATATCACCATGCCCGTGATTCAGCGGCTGGACATTGCCACCGGCGAGACCACCGACTGCATCAGCATGACCGACACCAACATGGCATCCTTCTGCTATGATGCAGTCAGCGATACGCTGTATATCCCTACGCAAGATACGCTGTATCGCAGCGTAGGCTTTGGCGCTCTAGAACCCTGTGCTTACCTGAATCTGCAATATATTAGTTGGGGCACCAACGGGCTGGTGCTGGACGGAAAGTTCTACATCGCCACCAGCTTCAACGGCAATGGCTGGAGCTGTGCGAACACCGATCCTTCCCTGATGCCCGCCCGTGCGCTGCGCATTGGCACCTATTTCCGGGATGATACCATGGCGGGCTTCATGAACGCGCACCCGGACATCCCCATCGTGCTGGCGGACGTGAATTCTTTCTCCGCCGATCAGCTTGCGCAAAGCATGGTCTCCGGAAACGATGCGGCGGATATTTACTCTCTTTCTCTGAGCTATGGCAGTTTCGATCAGCTTCGCCAGAAGGGCTACTGCGTAGACCTGTCCAGCTCCGAGGTGCTGCTGAACGCTGTGAAGCAGATGAATCCCGACTTCACCGCCAGCTTCTATCAGGATGGCAAGCTCTACGCCTTCCCCGAATCCGCCAGCGCTATCAGTTTTGGTTACAGCCCCTCTGCGCTGGAAAAGATTGGTCTGACAGAGGACGATCTGCCCAAGACCTTTCTGGAATTCATTGATTTCGCGGTCATGTGGATCGAGGATTACGCAGACGAGTATCCTGACCTTTCGCTGTTTGAGTATAACTATGACGTTCGCAATATGTTCATTGGTGTTATTATCAGCCGCTATGTAGCCTACACCGCCACCACCGGCGAGAATCTCAACTTCGATACGCCGCTGATGCATAAGCTGCTGAACAAGCTGGATTCAGCACTTCCGAAGCTGAAAGGGCTGAATCCTGAGGACGAGAACCAAGGCTTTGGCATGGGCTTTGTCACGACTTCGGGCGGCGAGGCTACCTCCCTGTTCACGGAGAGCATGGATCTCACCCCACAGCAGTACACTTGGGGCGATTATAAGCCGCTGCTGCTGCCGCTGGATGAAGGGATGGAGCCTGCGGAGACGCTGATTCTTCAGGTCTATCTGGTGAATCCCAACAGCGAGTGCCAGCGTGAGGCGATCACCTTCCTCGAATACCTTGCCGAGCACATGGACGAGACGACAAAGATCGCCCTGTATCCGGACGAAAACACGCCCGTTGAGGATCCGAACACGGCAAAGTATCTCGCAGAAGCCCAGAAGCAGCTGGAGGATGCCAAGGCCAGCAAGGAAAAGGCTGACGATGCAGATAAACGCGACTGGGACGACACCATTTCCATGTACGAAGACAATATCGCGTACTACGAATCCCATTTGTATTTCGTCTCTGCCGATGCCATTGCACAGTATCGATCCATCGAGCCTTACCTGCATGTATACACCAATTCGCTATATGCCTCGCTGAGCACGGACGGCGCAAAGCTCTTGCAGCGCTATCTTGACAATGAGATCAACAGCGACCAGTTCATCAAGGAATTCAACCGCATCATTCGCATGATTCAGTTGGAAAACCAATAAGAAACGGCAACAGAAGGGAAGCATCCATTCGATGCTTCCCTTCTTCTCTATACAAAAATAGGCTT
>USCW01000115.1 GCA_900553315.1 uncultured Eubacteriales bacterium | reverse complement strand
GAGGGAGGGGGCTTCTCTGAAGAGAAGCCCCCTCCCTCGCAAAACTTTATCTCCCACTCAATAACGGTTCCAGCGCTTTTAGGCGCTGGGAGAGAGTTGTGTAGCGGTTGAGGATGTGGTCGTTTTGTACCATTGCCTGAATGACCTCTTCACGACCGACCAGAACAACTAACTGCCGCGCGCGGGTCAGCGCCGTGTAGAAAAGATTCCGCGTCAGAAGCATCGGCGGGCCGCCGACCACGGGCATCACAACCACCGGGAACTCGCTGCCCTGACTCTTGTGAACCGAGAGACAATAGGCCAACTCCAAATTTTCCAACTGCGCGGAGGCGTACACAACCTCCTTTTCCTCGTCAAAGAGCACCGTCAGGCTGTGCTCCTCCACGTCAACCGCCGTGATGAAGCCCACGTCTCCGTTGAATACACCCTCGCCATCCTCCCAGCCGGCGCTCGTCTGCCGCCGCCATTCCAGCTGGTAGTCGTTCTTCATCTGAATAACCTTGTCGCCCAAGCGGAAGAGATTCTCTCCCCACGTCAGGGACGGCTTCGCGGCGGAGGGCGGATTCAGCGCCGCCTGCAATAGCCGGTTCAGCACGATCACGCCACACTCGCCCTTCTTCGCTGGGGCAAGCACCTGAATGTTCCGCATCGCCTGCTGCAAACGCTCCTCCGGCGCATAATGCAGAAAGCTCGGTAAGCGCTGCGTCACTAATTGAACGATCGTCTGCGCCGCTTGCGCGAATTGCTCCCGGCGCTCGAAGAAAAAGTCTGTGTGCTTCTCGTTGAGCAGAGGCATCTCGCCTTGATTGACCCGGTGCGCGTTTACCACAATGCGGCTCTGCTCCTCCTGACGGAAAATGTCCGTCAGACGTACCGAGGGGATCACCCCGCTTTGCAGGATGTCGCCTAATACATTGCCCGCACCCACCGAGGGCAGCTGATCCGCGTCGCCTACCAGAATCAACCGCGTTCCCGGCTCTAGGGCGCGAAGCAGCCCGCGCATCAGCATCAGGTCTACCATCGAGCATTCGTCCACGATCAGACAGTCCGCCTCAATAGGGTTCTGCTGATCGCGGTTGAAGCTGTCGCCGTCGCCGCCGTATTCCAGCAAGCGGTGGATCGTCTTTGCCTCGTAGCCTGTGGCCTCCGTCATGCGCTTGGCTGCACGGCCTGTGGGGGCGCAGAGCTGTACCTCGCCTTCCTTGGCCAAGAGGCGAATGATGCAGTTGATAATGGTCGTTTTGCCCGTGCCGGGGCCGCCGGTAATCACTAGCACACCCTGCTCCAGCGCCGCCACAATGGCTTGCCGCTGCTTGGGGCTGAAGTGAATGTGCCGATCATTTTCGAAACGGTCAATGTCCTTTTCCACACCGTAGCTCTTCATGGGAGCCAGCGCCGCGACCAGCTCCATCAGCCGCTGGGCCACCTCCCGCTCGGCAGAGTCAAACTGCGGCAGATAGACCGTGGGTTCCTCCGGTGTGCCGCCCGCGATCAGCGTCCGCTTGAGCAGCAGCGATTGCAGCTGCCGTGCCACCAGCGCGTCCTCCACATGCAAGAGCTGAGCACAGCGCTGCACCAGAAACTGCTGGGGCAGATATACATGACCTGCCGCCGCCGCTGCATCCTTCAGCAGATATTTCAGCGCCGCCTGTAAGCGGAACTCGCTGTCCGATGCTACTCCCAGCGCCGTGGCGATGCGATCCGCCGTCAGAAAGCCCACGCCGTCCAAGTCCTCGACCAAGCGATAGGGGTTGGCGCGGATTACGTCCGCCGTGCGCTCGCCGTAGAGCTTGCTGATCTTCACGGAAAGGTTCGCGGGAATGCCATAGCTTTGCAGGAAGATCATGGACTCCCGTGCTGCCTGCTGCTCCTGAAAGCTCTCGGCGATCTGCCGCCAGCGCTTGCGGCCCATGCCGTGAACCTCTTGCAGGCGCTCGGGATGCTCGGTCAGCACCTCCATGGTTTCCATGCCGAAATGCTCCACGATCTGCTTCGCCGTGGAGGGCCCCACGCCGCGGATCAGGCCGCTGCCCAGATAGCGCTCAATGCCTAAAAGACTGGTTGGCTTCTGAATCTGACAGGAGGTGCAGCGAAGCTGCCGTCCGTATTGAGGATGCTCCATCCATTCGCCGGTGAAAATGACCTGCTCCCCGGAGCTCATCTCCGGCAGCACGCCGACCACCGTGGTCAGCCGCTGACCTGCCTTCACCTGCACCACCGAGTAGCCGTTCTCCGCGTTGCGGTAAATGGTTTCCCGTACCGTGGCTTCCACCTGCTCCATGGCGCGTCCCCTCCCGTAAAGATTCCATATTATATTTCATTATAGCACATCGGCGGCAGGGAAAAAAGGGGGAGGCGGAAAAGCGCATGGGACAAGGGGCGGACGGGAAGACTAGAGGGGCCTAAAATCTTTCGATTCGGCGAAGAGGAAGCACTTGTAATTCCTGAAAAGCTGTGGTATACTCCCATCGTGTGAGTTTGACGTGAGGGCGACCCCGCAGCAGGCGGTGTGCCTTCACGGATAGGCGCAGCGACCCCGGTCTTCCGGGCAAGCTTCATGAAAGAAGGGTTCAACGTAAAAGAGTGGAATTTGCTCCAAGCCGTCAAGATCGCGGCAGGCAGCGAGGACGCACCCGGCGCCTTCCCGCCTGATTCAGCGCTTTTTGGACGGCGAATGAGCAAGTGAGGCCACTCTTTTTGTTTCTTTTTCGGAGACTTTGCCACCCGGAAACCAGTTGAGAAGGAGAAGATTATGCCCAAAGCGGAACTGACAACCTTCGTTACTCCCAAATGCCAGCAGTTGGCCGACAGCATGGGCTTGGAGCTGGTGGACGTGTGTCTGGATAAGGAAGGGGTCGGAAAATATCTGCGCATTTATCTGGATAAGCCCGAGGGACTGACCATGGATGACTGCGAAAAATTCCACCGGGCCATTCAGCCGCAGCTGGAGAAGTACGATTATGATTTCCTTGAGGTTTCCAGCCCGGGCATCGACCGTCCGCTCAAAACGCCGCGGGATTATGAGCGGCATCTGGGCGACGAGGTGGAGGTCAAGCTGTTCAAGGCCGTGGACGGCGTGAAGCTGTTCACCGGTATTCTGGCGGGGCTGGATGAGGAAAACAACATTCTGCTGGATACGCCGAACGGGCAGCTGTCCTTTCCGAAAAAGGCGGCGGCCACGGTGAAGCCCGTGGTGGATATGGAAGGCATTGAGAACGTCGATCTGTCCGAGTGAGGATGGAAAGCGTCAGGCGCGTGGACTTGTCCGAAAGGGTCCCGCATAAAGATAAGCGGAAGGCGGTAGCAACATGAGAGCGGTAAAGAAGACGGAAAAGAAAGACGGCCAGAATGCGATCATCGAGGCCCTGAAGGCGCTCGCAAAGGAAAAGGACATCAGCGAGGAGCTGCTGTTCAGCGCCATCGAGGAGGCGCTGAAGGCGGCTTATAAGAAGAACCTGAATAAGCTGGAGGTGGCTCCCGCTAATCTGTCGGTGGTGATGAGCCGGGAGACGGGCGTGACCCATGTGTATGCCCGCAAGCTCATCGTCCCCGAGGTGGAGGAGGAGAGCAGCCAAATCAGTCTGGAGGACGCACGCAAGCTGCGCAGCGACTATCAGATGGGCGACATTGCCGAGGTGGACGTGACCCCCAACGGCTTCCTGCGCGTTGCGGCGCAGACCGCCAAGCAGGTCATCATGCAGCGCATCCGCGAGGCGGAGCGCGGCAAGATCTACGATGAGTACATCGAAAAGGAAAGTGAAGTGCTCACCGCTATCGTGCAGCGCGTGGAGGCCAAGTGCGTGTACGTCGATCTGGGCCGCACCGAGGGCATTCTGGAGCAGGGCGACATGATTCCCGGCGAGGTGCTGCACGACGACGACCACATCAAGGTGTACGTGCTGGAGGTGCAGCGCTCCACCGCCGTGGGTCCCCGCGGCCCTCAGGTGCGCGTCAGCCGCATCCATCCCAATCTGGTCAAGCGCCTGTTTGAGATGGAGGTGCCCGAGATCGCCGGCGGCATTGTGACCATCAAGTCCATTGCCCGTGAGGCGGGCAGCCGCACCAAGATGGCCGTGCATTCCTCCGATATGATGATCGATCCCGTGGGCGCTTGCGTTGGACAGCGCGGCAGCCGCGTGGATCGCGTGGTGGAGGAGCTGAAGGGCGAGAAGATCGACATCATCAAGTGGAGCGCCGATCCCGCCGAGTTTGTGGCAAACGCCCTGAACCCCGCGCACGTGCTGAGCGTGTTCGTGGCCGAGGGCGAGAAGGCCTGCCGCGTGGTGGTGCCGGATAACCAACTGTCGCTGGCCATCGGCAAGGAGGGTCAAAACGCCCGTCTGGCCGCGAAGCTGACCGGCTGGAAGATCGACATCAAGAGCCAGAGTCAGGCGGCGGAGATGACCGACATGGTGGACGAAAACGGCAACGCGCCGGAGGTTCCCGTGCCGATGGAGGCTCCTGCGATGTATCCCTCCTTCGCGGAAACGGAAGTACCCGCGATGGACGAGGACGACACCCTGTAAGGCTGGCTGAAAAAATTTTTTTCGGCTCATATGTTCTGGGGGATCATGACGCTGGGGGCGTGGATTGAAATCTTCATGCTATGCTTTCAGTACTGGCAGAGCAGCGATTGCTTGCGGTCGAAACGTGGATTGAAATGCGTTCAAGCTATGCTTTCAGTGTTAGTAGACAGGTGTTTGCTTGGCGTTAGGGGCGTGGATTGAAATGTGCCCCGCACTCGACAAAACCGGGTGATACGATTTCGGTCGGCTGACGGCAATAAGGTGGAACAGCGGCTGACTGAATGGATTTTCGGAGGATAGAAGCAAGGATGAAGCCCAAGAAGATTCCCATGCGCATGTGCGTGGGGTGCCGCGAGATGAAGCCCAAGCGGGAGCTCATCCGCGTGGTGCGCTCCCCGGAAGGGGCGGTTTCCATGGACACGACGGGCAAAAAGCCGGGACGCGGCGCGTATCTGTGCCGGGACGCGGCCTGTCTGGCGCGGGCGCTGAAGCAGAAGCAGCTGGAGCGCCAGCTGGAGGTGCAGCTGACCCCTGAGGTGGTGGAGCAGCTGCAAGCCACCATGGCAAACCTGCCGGCACCGGAACCGGAGGAAGCATGACGGATAAGAAAGCGCATGGATTACTGGGCCTGTGCGTGCGGGCCGGACAGGCGTCCTTTGGCGAGGACGGATGCCTCGGCGCGATCCGCGGAGGCAAGTGCGGGCTGCTCATTCTTGACGGCGACGCGTCAGATAACGCAAGAAAGCGTTACACGGACGCGTGCCGATACTATCAGGTTCCGCTTGCGGTGACGGAGGCGGGGCTGGTAGAGAGCGCCACAGGGAAAAAGGGCCGCATCGCCGCGGCCATTGCGAAGGGCGGCTTCGCAGACAAATTGCGTACCACGCTCGGCGGAGAAATCCCCGGGCTGTCGATACAGGAAGAAACGGCAAATAATTGCGGGGGTGCAAGCGTCGAATGACCAAAGTGAAACTGAAGGATGCAACCAAAGAGCTGGCCACGGGTGCGGGGGCCGTATTGAACGACGCGACCCGCGTGCGCAAATCTGCCGATACCCTGATGCAGTCGCTTCGCAAGCTGGAAGTGAAATTCACCAGGGAGGAAGAGGAACGGGTGGCCAAGGAAAAGCGGGAGGCGCAGGAGAAGCTGCTCAG
>USCW01000114.1 GCA_900553315.1 uncultured Eubacteriales bacterium | reverse complement strand
GGAGCGCGAGGGAGGGGCTTCTCTTAGAGAAGCCGCCTCCCTCGCAACCCCCTCGCCGTTCTCCTTACTTTTTCTTTTCTACGTAGGCTGTGACGAGGCTTAGGGTCGCCAACATGCCTTTGACGTGCGTGCGCTCGTAACCGTGGGAGGCGTATACGCCTTGACCGCAGAGGGCGAAGCGTGCGTCAAGACCTGCGCGAAGCGCCGCGGACGCGTCGGAGGAGTAGCTGGGGTAGATGTCCACCGCGTAGGGCAGCCCCTTTTCCTCCGCCAAGGCTACCAGCTCGCTGGTGAAGTCGTAATCATAGGGGCCTGCGCTGTCCTTCGCGCAAATGGAGACCATGTTTTCCTTGCAAACGAGATCGTCACCCACACAGCCCATGTCTACCGCCAGCATGTCTTCAAGATCAAGCTTGCTCAGCGGCGCAGCGCCATGACCAACCTCCTCGTAGACCGTAAACACAATGTACGTCCGCCGGGGCAGCACCACGCGCCCCTCCGCCACCTCACGGGCCAGCGTCAGCAATACCGCGCTGGAAGCTTTGTCGTCCAAATGACGGCTCTTGATAAAGCCGCTCTCCGTCACCACCGTGCGGGGATCAAGGGAAATATAGTCCCCGGGACGAATGCCCAGCGCCTCGGTGTCCGCCTTGCTCCATGTCTCCTCGTCTACCACGATCTCAAGACTCTCGTCGCTCCGCTTCTCGTCCGTCGTGCGGCCCCAAACATGCACGCTGGCATGGGTAGACTGCACCGTGCCCGTGTATACCTTGCCGCTGCGCGTATGAATCTTCACCGTTTCGTTTTCAATGGCGTTGTCGCTGTAGCCGCCGACCTGCGTGTAGCGCAGACAGCCGTTGCTCTTCACCGCACGCACCATAGCGCCCAGCGCATCCACATGCGCCGACAACGCCAGCGGATGCCCGCTGCCACCCAAGCAGCACATCACCGTGCCCTTGGGCGTGCGCTCCGGCGTAAAGCCCAGCCGGGTCAACTCCGCCATCAAATAATTGGCAATTTCATGGGTCATGCCCGTGGGACTGGGAATCCCCGTGAGCACCTTCAGCTGATTCAGCATATACGTTTGCTTATCCATGTTCTGCTTCCTTCCTGCGGTTGCATTCGTCGTCACGCCCTGCGGATGGGGTGGCGAATGACCGTCTTCCATTTTTCCGACGCTGTCTTGCGCGCATCCGATAGATAAATCTCGTGATGCAGCCGCGTGGGCGTGAAATCATTGACATAGCCCTGCTCCGCGAGGAACGCGTCCATCTGCGCCACGCTGGCGGGCTCACTGTCGAAGGGGCCAAGGTGCATCATCTGCACGCAGAGCCCCTCCCTGTGCGTCCAATAGCTTGCGCCGGATGTGTCCAGCCCCTTCTTCCGCGCAGCCTCGCCGCAAGCCCAGTTGAAGTCCGCTTCCGTCACAAAGTCAGGCAGACGAATGACGGAGATCCAGCGGAAATCCGCTTTTCGGCTGTAATCCACGCCTTCCGTGTTCTTCTGATACCAAAAGCCCTCCAGCGGCGGCACCACGTAGTCGAAATACCCCGCGATTTGATGGTCGCCCTTCTTGCTCATCTTGATGGTGTACGCAAGGGCATACAGCACTTGGATCGCCGCCTGATACGCGCCGCCCTCCGCGTTGGGGTCACCCGCGCCGCGTATGGCGATATAGTGCATTTCGGGCACATCGATGAGCTCCGGCTTGGCCTTGGGCAGATAGAATTCCCGATATTCCTTCTTGTAGTCAAAGGGCATGACCGTTTCCCTCTTTCTCAGCTTTGTCTGAGCTTTTCCCGGCTGCCTTCCAGTTTTGCAAGCAGCGCGGTGACTTCCTCCGCAGTGCGGTCGATCTCAGCCTTCGCGTCCTTGATTTTACTCAGGGACAGCCAGTCGCTCAGCGGATCGTCAAACACCAAGTCAGTGATGTTCAGCCACTCGGATAGCTCCGCAGAGGCGCTGCACTGCACCTGCACGTCCTTCAATTCGCTGTTGAAGCGTTCCAGACTGCCCCGCAGCTCCTCAATCTGCTGCTGAGCCTTCTCCATGCGAATCCGCTTCATCATACCGGAGATCAGTCCGCCACCCAGCAGGTCATAGATACCCCAGCCCTTCGCGCTGCGAAGCGTCTCCTGTATCCGACGAAGCCGCACCTGCGCATTCCGCCCCGCTTCAATGGCCTCGTTGATTTCCGTCAGCAGTTTTTCGTCCGTCATCTTATTTCATCATGGCTTCCGCCGCCGCGCACAGCTTCTCGTTCAGCGCATGGGCGGCTGCGCCATCCTTGTCGTTGGTGTTCACGTAGAGCTTGATCTTCGGCTCGGTGCCGCTGGGACGCACGCAGACCCAGTTGCCGCCCTCCAGCTCGAAATACAGCACATCGGAGGCCGGCAGTCCGGTGGGCGTTTCCACGCCGTCCGCCACGCGCACGCCCTTCAAATAGTCGCGCACCGCCGTCACGGCAAGACCGCCGATTTCCTTGGGATGCTCGGCACGGAGGTCCTTCATGATCTCCTTCATGCGGGCCACGCCGTCCTTGCCGGGAAGCACCGTGCTGACCACCTTTTCCACATAGACACCGTAGCGGGCGAAAATCTCCTGCAAGCGGTCGTACAGGGTGATGCCCTTGGCCTTGCAGTCCGCCGCCAGCTCGGCGATCAGCAGGGAAGCGTTCACGCCGTCCTTGTCCCGCACAAAGGTGCTGGACAGGAAGCCGTAGCTCTCCTCAAAGCCGAACAGGAAGGTGTAAGCTCCCGTATCCTGAAACTGCTGAATCTTCTCACCAATGAACTTGAAGCCGGTCAAGGTCTCAAACATGGTCACGCCGAAGTCCTCGCAGATGCGGTTGGCCAGCGACGTGGACACGATGGACTTCACCGCCGCGCCGTTCGCGGGCAATTTGCCCTGCGCCTTGCGGGAGGACAGTATGTAATGCAGCAGCACGCAGCCGATCTGATTGCCTGTCAGCAGCTGGAACTTGCCCTCCCGGTCGCGCACCGCCACACCCAGACGGTCGCAGTCCGGGTCAGTGCCGAAGATCACGTCCGCGCCTACCTCGTCGGCCAGCTTTATTGCCAGCGTAAAGGCGGCGGGGTCCTCGGGATTGGGCACCTTCAAGGTGGAGAAATTGGGGTCGGGCAGCTCCTGCTCCTTCACCACCGCCACATGGGTGATGCCCACCTCCTGCAAAATACGGCGCACAGGCACGTTGCCGCTGCCGTGCAGGGGCGTATACACAATGGACAGGCTGCCACCCTCCTTGGCAAGCATATCCGGATTGATGCACAGCGTCTTTTCCTGCGCAATATAGTCGTCATCCACCTCCGCGTTGCCGATGATCTTCAAAAGGCCCTTAGCCTTAGCCTCCTCCACATCCATCAGCTTGCAGTCCGTATAGGGAATAGCGCGGATGCACGCGGTCACACCCGCGGCGGCCTCCGGGCCCAACTGAGCGCCGTCCTCGCCGTAGACCTTATAGCCGTTATACTGGGGCGGATTATGACTGGCGGTAATAACCACGCCCGCGGCAGCCTTCAGGTGACGCACGGCATAGGACAGAATCGGCACAGGGCGCAGCGCGTCGAACAAAAAGGCATGCACGCCCTCTTGGCAGAGCACCTGCGCTGTTTCCTTCGCAAACAGATCGGAGAAGCGGCGGCTGTCATAGGCGATGACCACGCCCCGCTCCGCCGCACCGGGCTGCTGCTTCAAATAAGCCGCCAGACCCTTGGTCGCACGGCGGACGTTATAGCGGTTCATACGGTTGGTGCCCGCACCCAGCACGCCGCGCATACCGGCGGTGCCGAAGCTCAGCTCCGTATAAAAACGATCCTCGATTTCTGCCGCGTCATTGCGAATGCTTTCCAGCTCCCGAACGGTCTCCTGATCGTCCGCGAAGTCCTTCAGCCATTGTTCATAATTTTCCTGCACGTTCATGGATCCATAGCCTCCTTTATCCTCGTCCGGCGCGCAATGCGCCTGTTTCTCGACGGCTGCATGGGATGCTTAACTGAACCTATTATAATAAGCCTGCTTCTTTTTGGCAAGCGTAAAAGAAACAATGAAAGACAAATGGCTGTTTGTTTTCCATGCGTTTCATGCCTGCTCTTTGTCTTTTTGGGGAAACATTCCGCATTTGTCTTGTAGTTCCACGCTCAGCATGGTACAATAGGATGTAAATGCGTGTGCCGCGGCCGCACGCGGCAAGGAGGATTCCCTTATGGAAAACCGTATCTATGATGCGATCATTATCGGCGCCGGCCCTGCCGGCATTTTTACTGCGCTGGAGCTGACGCAGCTGAAGCCCGAAGCGCAGGTGCTCATTGTGGACACCGGGCGAGCCATTGCGCACCGCACCTGTCCAGCCCGCACCACGGGCAAGTGCGTTCATTGTGATCCCTGCGGCATCGTCCACGGCTGGGCGGGCGCAGGCGCTTTCTCCGATGGCAAGCTGTCCCTTTCCGACGAGGTGGGCGGCCACATCAGCGAATATCTGGGTCATGCCAAGGCCATGGAGCTGATCCATCATGCCGACGACATCTACTTGAAGTTCGGTGCGCCCCACGAGGTACACGGTCTGGACGACAAGAAGGTGGAGGAGATCGCCTATGACGCCAGCCGGTACAACATTCGTCTGGTGCCCTGCCCCGTGCGTCACTTGGGCACGGAATACGCAGGCAGCGTATTGGCCGCGATGCATGATTATCTGGTCAGTCAGACGCACACGACCTTTGCCGAGCTGACCACCGCCACGGACATTCTGGCGGAGAACGGGCGGGTAGTAGGCGTTCGTCTCGCGCCCCGGAAGGGCGAGAGCTGGGAGGCGCGTTCCAGCCACGTGATCGCGGCCCCCGGACGCGGCGGCGCGGAATGGCTGGCCAATGAGGCCGAGAAGCTGGGGCTGCGCACGCAGAACAACGAAGTGGACATTGGCGTGCGCGTAGAAGTACCCAACGCGATCATGGATCATCTGACCAAGTATCTTTACGAGGCGAAGCTGATCTATTATTCGGACACCTACGAAAACAAAGTGCGCACCTTCTGCATGAATCCCGGCGGTGTGGTAAGCGAGGAGCATTACGAGTCGGGCTTGGCGGTGGTGAACGGTCACAGCTACGGCGATCCGGCGCGGCGCACGGGCAACACGAACTTTGCGCTGCTGGTATCGACCCGGTTCACGGAGCCCTTCAATCAGCCCATTGAGTACGGTCAATACATTGCGCGCTTGGGCAACATGCTGACCGGCGGGCCGATCATGGTGCAGCGGTTAGGCGATCTATTGCAGGGCCGCCGCACGTCATGGGAGCGTTTGACGAAGTCCACGACGATCCCGACGCTGCAAACGGCGGTTCCGGGCGACTTGTCCTTTGTGCTTCCGCCCCGCCACCTGACGAGCATTGTGGAAGCGCTGAAGGCCTTTGATCATTTGGCGCCCGGTCTATACAGCAAGAATACGCTGCTCTATGGTGTCGAGGTGAAATTCTACTCCAGCAAGCTTCTTGTTGACAACAAATTCATGACCCCCATCAAGGGCCTTTACGCTATCGGCGATGGCGCCGGCATCACCCGCGGTCTGATGCAGGCCAGCGCCACCGGCGTAGCCGTAGCGCGAGACATCGCAAAGGAAATGAAATAACGTGGAGATTCTGGGGGAGAGGCCGCTTCTCTAAGAGAAGCGCCTCTCCCCCAGACCC